>SLNP01000113.1 GCA_007132995.1 Bacteroidales bacterium
CCGGAAAACTACCTGAGAGTAAGAATGTACAGCGATGGACGCAACAATCTCCGCACCTTCCCCAACCTTCTGGAAGATGCCTATGAGGAGTCTATGTTTGTTTACTATGCAACAGGGCAGATATCCAGAATAAATGTACGCAACAGAAGAATAGATGATGTTGGCGAGCCCGGCCTCTATTCCGGTATCAGTTTCGCTCCCGATGGTGAGTACCTGAGGGTAACAACAGTAACAGAGCCCTTCTCCAATATAGTACCTGTAAGCTCATTCGGTAATGTCAATGAGCTGTGGGACATAGAGGGTAATGTTCTTCAGGAGATAAGCAGTCGTGAGATGACTGAGGGAGTCAGATCACCCAGGAGAGATAACGGAGAGCCACAGAAGAGACAGCTCAGGTGGAGACCCGACGGAGTGGGTATGAGTTACCTCCTTATGGAGCCTGAACCGGAAAATGACAACGATGATAATGGTAACAATGACAACAACGATAACGACAGGAAAGATCAGGTAATACAGTGGCTTCCCCCCTATGGCGACGATGATATAGAGGTTATCTACAGGAGCGAGAATGAGATATCGAGCCTCGACTACTCTCCCGACTGCCAGATACTCTTTATCACGGAGAGCAGCGGCGGCCGTCAGCACACATACGCAGTATTCCTCGACAATCCTGAAGAGAAGTACACCATCAGAAGGCACAGAACTGCCGATTTCTATGAGAATCCCGGCTCTCTGATGATGACCTCAGAAGATGGAGAGAGAGTGGTAAGAATATCGGATGACAACAACTATGTATATCTCTCGGGAACTCAATACCACAGAGAGTGGGCCGAGAACGCGCCAATTCCCTTTATTGACAGGGTTGAGATCAAGACCGGAGAGAGCGAGAGGCTATTTGAGAGTTCTGAAAACTACTTCGAAAGGGTTCGTGCCATATTCGATAACAATCTCGATAAATACATTATTTCACGCGAGGCACCCACTGTTATAGCAGACTTCTATCTTGTTGACAGGGCATCAGGAAGAGAGACAAGGCTCACCAACAACATAGATTTCTCTCCCGAAATTACCAATGCCAGGTATGAGATGATTGAGGTTAAGCGCCTGGACGGGGTAAGGTTCTGGGCCACTATTGTACTGCCACAGGACTACAGAGATGGTGAGAAATTGCCCGCCATGTTCTGGTTCTACCCCAGAGAGTACACCAGCCAGTCAGCTATCGACAGAACAAAAAGGGCATATAACAAAAACAGCTTCAACGGTGTTGGTGTCAGGTCTATGCAGATTCTCACCACGCTTGGTTATGCTGTTATACTTCCAGACTTCCCTATATTGGGCCCTTCAGGAAGGATGAACGACTTCTATGTTCCTGAAATACAACGCAACTGGCAGGCAATTATCGATGCAGTCGATGAGCTTGGCTATATAGACAGGAACAGGCTCTCTCTCGGAGGGCATAGCTACGGCGCTTTTGGAACTGCCAACTCTATGATACATACCTCATTCTTCCGTGCAGGTATTGCGGGTGCCGGTAACTACAACCGGATGCTCACCCCAATTTCATTCCAGAGCGAGAGACGCTGGCTATGGGAGGCACGCGAAACATATCTTGAGATGTCATCTATCCTTTGGGCCGACAGACTAGACGGAGCCCTCCTTATGTACCACGGTACCATCGACAGCAATGTGGGAACCTGGCCCATAAACTCCGAAAGGATGTTTCATGCACTGAATGGTCTCGGCAAGCCTGTTTCGCTCTATATGTATCCCTACGAGGGTCACGGACAGTCCGGTCGCGAAACCCTTCTCGACATGTGGGCAAGATGGGTCGAGTGGCTTGACAAATATGTCAAGAACCCCGAGGTAGAGGAGAAAGATGATGATGATGATGATGATGATGGAACAGAGTAAATATTAGCCTGTTGATACTATAAAAGGGTTCCGGCAAAGGCCGGGACCTTTTTTTTTATTACACGCCCAGACCGGAGCTGGCAGCCAACGGCCCGGGCAGGAAATATCAGCACCTCTCCCTTCGGCCATTGGTACACCCTGTCACTTCGCTCCGCATCAGGTTTAAATATTGCGGCCAATGTTAACAACAAGTGCCACTGATTAAAATGGCAAGCGAAGCGAACCATTGGACGAAGCCAGCACCCACTGAAATATGCGTGTAAGTGCAGTAAGCATCCACATATAACCCGGTCGATTAATTGCATATGATAAAACACTGTTTTTATGGGCAAAAGGGAACAACCATATTTATATGGTCGAAAAATATCATCTGTTTTCTCAAACTAATTTTTATCTTTGGTTTTCTGCCGTCACGGCACCGGACATGCCTGTCTCAGCCGGCGGCATACTGAATCTTAGAAGTGGGAGGCAGTATATGGAGATAGAGGGCAAATCATTCAGAGCATTCAGGGAGAGAGAGAGTCGCCTGAAAGAGCGCGACGGTAAAAAAGAGAGGGAGAAGCAGCACAAACGGGGTAAGCTCACCGCCACCGAAAGAATTGATCTCCTCTTTGACAGTGGCACCTTCGAGGAGATCGATGCATTTGTCACCCCATGCAACAGCGAAGCAGATTTTGGAAAGGTAGATAAGGTATATGGTGACGGTGTTATAGCCGGCCATGGCAAAATCGGAAACCGCCTTATGTTCTGTTACGCGCAGGACTTCAATGTAATGGGCGGTTCTCTGGGTGCCGTACATGCCGGGAAGATTGCCAAAACACAGGAGATGGCTTTAAAGATGGGTGCTCCGGTAATAGGTCTGATAGACTCAGGCGGAGCAAGAATTCAGGAGGGAATTGCCAGCCTTTCCGGCTACGGAAGAATTTTCCATAACAATATAAGCTCTTCGGGCATAATACCGCAGATATCGGTTATAATGGGTCCTGCCGCAGGAGGGGCTGTCTACTCTCCTGCCCTTACCGACTTTGTATTTATGACATCACACACCAGCTATATGTTTGTTACCGGACCAAATGTTGTCAGGGAGGTGCTAAATGAAGAGGTCTCATTTGCTGACCTGGGAGGGGCTGAAGTGCATGCACAGAAAAGTGGTGTCGCACACATGATATATGATGATGAGGAGAACACCATACTGGCCCTTAAAAAGTTCCTCTCCTATCTACCCTTAAATAACATAGAAGATCCTCCTGCTTTACCTTCACCAGGCCCAGGCAGCAGGGGAGCTGACAACCGGCTAAGGGAGATTGTACCCGATGACCCCAACAAGGGGTATGATGTTAAAGAGGTTATCCGCCATATTGTTGACAGTGACTCCTTTTTTGAGACTTCCGCACTTTTTGCCCCCAATATTGTTACCGGTTTTTCCAGGCTTAACGGCCGAACCATTGGAATCGTGGCAAATCAACCAAAAGTACTGGCAGGAGTACTCGATATTGACTCATCAGATAAAGGCGCCAGGTTCATAAGGTTTTGTGACGCATTCAACATACCAATTCTCACCCTTGAGGATGTGCCCGGCTTTCTCCCGGGCATTGACCAGGAGCATATGGGGATAATTAGGCATGGAGCAAAGATGCTCTATGCCTATAGCGAGGCTACCGTACCCAAAGTTACCGTTATTTTGAGAAAGGCTTATGGGGGTGCCTATATAGTCATGAACAGCAAAAGCCTGGGGGGTGACTTCAACTATGCCTGGCCAACTGCTGAGATTGCGGTTATGGGTCCGGACGGAGCCGTCGCTATACTGTACAGGCGCGAACTGGAATCGGCAGAAGACCCTGCTGCACTCAAAAATGAGCTGGTACAGAGGTACAGAGAGAGAGTCGCTAACCCGTTTATAGCCGATGAAAAGGGGTATATTGATGAAGTGATAGATCCGGCCGTAACACGGCAAAAAGTGATATCAGCATTTGACGCCCTTAGAAACAAGTGTGTTAAAGCGCCTGAAAGGAAGCATGGCAACATACCGCTATAATTTCCGGCACTAAAGAGTAACGGCATACTGCAGCAAACCATCAACAGAAACAGTTATGAAGATAAAGAGAGTGCTTATTGCCAACAGGGGTGAAATTGCTGTTCGCATCATATCCACGGCGAAAAAGATGGGCATCGAAACTGTTGTAATGCGTACCGAGAGCGAACCTGCAGCACTATATACAGAACTTGCAGACTTCATCTGCGAAATCGATGAAGGGGTGGCGGGAGGTCACCGCTTTCTTGATATAGAGAGCGTTATTGGTGCAGCACATAAGACAGGTTGCGATGCTATTCATCCCGGCTACGGTTTTCTTTCAGAAAACGCATATTTTGCCCATAAATGTCAGGAGCAAGGAGTAATATTTATTGGGCCCCCGCCCGATGCAATTTACAAAATGGGCAATAAGACTATTGCCAGAGACATAGCTATATCAGCAGGAATTACCGTTGCAAGGGGCAGCCAGGGAAATATCAGCCACCATGAGGAGGCAGAAAGAGTGGCCGCAACGATTGGCTATCCGGTAATAATAAAGGCTGCCTCTGGCGGTGGTGGCAGGGGAATGAGAATCGTCCGAAGCGAGGCTGAAATGGAGAGAATGTTCAACATGGCCAGCAGTGAAGCGGCAAAGGCATTCAATGACCCCTCAGTCTTTATAGAGAAGTATATTGATAGCCCAAGGCATATCGAATTTCAGATTTTGGGCGACCACCACGGCAACATCATACATCTGGGAGAGAGGGAGTGTTCAATACAGAGAAAACACCAGAAACTGCTTGAAGAGGCACCATCTGAAGCGCTCAATGAAGAGTTACGCTCTGAAATTGGAACTCTTGCAACAGAGATTGCACGCGCAGTAAACTATCATTCAGCAGGAACCGTCGAGTTTCTGCTCGATGCAGACAGTAACTACTACTTTATGGAGGTCAACACCCGGATACAGGTAGAGCATCCGGTTACTGAGATGGTGACCGGCATCGACATTGTTGAGTTGCAGTTCCGTATAGCAGAGGGAGAAAAGCTACCTATTGAACAAAATGATGTCAGAATAGAGGGCCATGCAATTGAGTGCAGAATCAACGCTGAAGATGTACAGGCCGGCTTTGCACCCGATCCGGGGAGAGTAGAGAGATTGAATCTGCCTACTGCTAACCACATAAGAGTTGATACAGGTGTTACAGAGGGGTCAGTCATTGTACCCGGCTATGACTCTATGATTGCAAAGCTTATTGTGAAAGGAGATAATCGCAATGATGCCGTAAGGAGGCTTAAGCTGGCACTTGACAAGGTCTGGATAAAGGGAGTCAAGACAACTATACCCCTTTTCAGGATGCTGGTTCGCAACAGAGATTTTATCGGAGGACATTACTATACAGACTTCCTCGAAAAGGAGGTTACCCAATACCATTACAACAGCTATTATGAGGAGAAGATAGCCGCATGGCTTGCGGTCAGACTATTTATCAGGGAGAACTGGGGCGATGAGACCGACAGGTATGATGAAGGAGAGTCTGGTCAGGTAAGCCCATGGCTTCTGAACAAACGGTTAAGACAGTTTTAATTCCAATCAATATGGGTGAGCGTATCAGGTACAGGAAGTTATATGTGCTGCCAACAAGAGGCAGGAGCCATCAGTTCAGTCTGCCACTGAAAGAGAGCATCCGTATAGGAAAGAGGGATTATCCCATACAGCTCAAAAATGATGAGAGGTTCGGAACCTATGTTCTCTGGAAAAACAGGAAGTATCCGGTAGAGGTGGTTAGGTCGGGGCAGAACAGCTATGAGATCCTTTTTAATGATATAACATACAACTTTACCGTCGAAACACCATTCTCATACAGAAGGCGCAGGACATTGACCAAAGCGATCCAAAGCCCCCTCTCCGGAGAGATAAAGGCACCTATGCCGGGGAAGATCACAGAAGTCTTGGTAAAAGAGGGCGACACCATAAGCAGCGGAGACACCATCGCAGTACTGGAGGCCATGAAGATGGAAAACGAGATTATCTCTGCAATTTCAGGCACAATAGCCCGCCTCTATGTAAAACAGGGGTCAACGGTGATGAAGGACGATCCTATAGCGGCAGTTGTATCGGACTAAAATATTAAAGGTCACTCTTCTCTGGCGCCGCCTCGAGTGTAGCAACCATAAAATTATAAAACTTCTCAACGCTGGGTATGTTAACCTTCTCGTCGGGTGAGTGAGGATATCTGATAGTGGGTCCGAAAGAGATCATATCCAGTCCGGGATATACCGACCCTATTATCCCACACTCAAGTCCAGCATGTATGCCCCTTGTCTCGGGCACGACTCCGTATATATCCTTGTACACCTTTCGCATTGAGTGAAATATGGCAGACTCCATATTGGGCTTCCAGCCCGGATAGTCACCATCCAGCTTAACCTCAGCCCCTATAAGTTGATAGGCAGCTGCTATCTTCCATGCTGTAGCCTCCTTGGCAGAGTCAACAGAGCTTCTGGTAAGAGATAGCGACAGGAATTCTCCGCCAGCAATCTTCACTATGGCAAGGTTGTTCGATGTCTCTACCAGGTTATCCATGGCAGTACTCATACGCAATACACCGTTTGGTGTTACAAAGAGAGCCCTGATTATCTTATACTGGTCAGAACTCTCAAGAACCGTCTCGGCAGCAGGCGACTCAGTAGTGGTGAACTGCAAATCGGGCTCTGTGTCAGAAAACTCGGCCCTGTACATCTCTTCATACTCCCTGACAAAGGGCTCAAAGGCCTCTGCTTTGTCGGACGGAACAGTCACAACGGCATGGCCCTCTCTGGGTATGGCATTTCTAAGATCCCCTACAGAGGCAGATACGAGCCTTATGCCATAATCGGACTCGGCATGCATAAGGAACCTGAAGAGCAATTTATTGGCATTAGCTCGCCCCAGGGCTATATCCATTCCTGAATGTCCCCCTTTGAGACCCTTTATATCAATTTTATATGTCACCATTCCTGACGGCACCGCAACTTCACTATAATTCATAGAGGCGGTCACATCTATCCCACCGGCACACCCAACATATAGTTCACCCTCATCTTCAGAGTCTGTATTTATCATAATATCACCCTTAAGGAGACCCGGTTCCAGATCTCTTGCACCTGTCATGCCGGTCTCCTCCTCTATGGTCATAAGAGCCTCCAGCGGGCCATGCTTAATACCAGGCGAAGTCATTACAGCAAGGGTTGCAGCTACACCAATTCCATTATCTGCTCCCAGAGTCGTACCGCGAGCCTTCACCCAGTCACCATCTATCCATGTCTCTATCGGATCTTTCTCAAAGTCATGCAAAGTATCGTTGTTCTTCTGGGGAACCATGTCGAGGTGTGACTGCAATATAATGCCTGCACGACTCTCCATTCCGGGTGTAGCCGCCTTCCGGAGAATAAGATTGCCTGCCCGGTCAGTAAGTGCCTCTATATTGTTTTTTCCGGCCACCTCCTTAACATACTGCACAATCGCCTTCTCTTTGCCTGAGGGGTGGGGTATGCTGGTTATCTCATAAAAGTAGTTCCACAACTCCCTGGGGTTAAGATTCCTGATGTCGTTCATCGCCTGTATCCTTCTATTTGTTATTATATAGTTTGTTTCCGCCACAAGTTACTAAAAAAGCGGTCACAATATGATTTCATTACCTACTGCCTGATTATGCTGATATCTCTATCAGGCTCTCTTTATCATTGTAAGAACCATTTTGAAACGCTCCACTGACCTTACAGCGTGAGGTACATCTGCAGGCATGATAATACTCTCTCCCGATTCAACCCTGTAAGGTTTTCCATCTATAGTAATCTCGGCAACTCCATCAACAACCTGTATGAGGGCATCGAAGGGTGCGGTGTGCTCACTAAGGGCCTCTCCCTTATCGAAAGCGAAGAGCGAAACATTGCCTGTCTCTTGCTTAAGCACAGTTTTACTTACAATTGCACCATCGGCATATGCGACCGAACCGGCGAAGCTGAAAACTTCAGCTTTTGGGAACACATTACTATCCATTACTCTGTTATTTTTGAGATTCATATAAAAACTTATCCCTCCGGATGCATCTGCACTAAAAAGGGAGTCCTGTTTTTCAATTCCCTTCAAAGAGTTAAGCTTAAAAGCAGCACCTGCTGTTTATCATAAAGAGGTTACCACTAATTAGAACAACGCAAAATGAGGCCTAGTGTTTACCCCAGGTCCCGAATGGTGTCACAGACAGTGCGAGGTTGGAATACTTCATTTCACCGGTAATCTCTTCCCCAAGCCATATAGGCCTCTCAAATGGTTCGTCTATCCGGGTCAGCTCAACCTCTGCAACAACAAGACCCTCATTGGCACCGGAAAAACAATCAACCTCAAAAGTATGCCTTTCGGCCGGTATCCTGTATCGGGTCTTCTCAACAAGGTGTCCGGATCTGAGAAACATTAGCTCTCTGGCATCTTTGCGACTTATCTCCTGCTCCCACTCATAGCGCATGGCGCCACCGGACATAGAGCCTCCCTTTATGGTAATAAAAGCCTTATCGCCATCCATCCTGACTCTTACAGCCCTGAGGGGGTCGGTCGAAATATAGGCCTGAATGATCCGGGTTGAATTGAAAGCCGTATAGTCATAGTATCTGTCTGCCAGAAACCTCCTCTCAATCTCGTATGGCATTTAATCTTCCTGAATAGATGATCTCCTAATATCACATGGCCGGGTGGCAAAAAGAGAGTGTCCGAAAAAAGCTTATTATTTAAAATGGGGGGAAATCAATTCCAGCCATTTCTCAAGTCTCTCTTCGGTCATATCTGCCTGAAACTCCTCATCTATCGGCAGCCCCACAAACATATCATCAACAAAAGCCTTGCTCTCATTGAACTGATAACCTTCCTGGGGCCATTTACCAATGGTATCTAAACCCTTCTCCTTTATCTTTTCGTAAACCTCTCCCATTGCATCGGCAAAATGGTAAGGGTACCTCACCTGATCGCCAAGCCCGAATATAGCAATAACCTTCCCTTCAAGATCTGCCTTTTCCAGCTCATTCATGAAAGTAAACCAGCCACTCTGGAATTTATCAGCCTGCCATGTCTCTGCACCAACGGTAGAGAGACCGAAAATTATATTATCATACTTATCGAGGTCGCTTTTGTCGCAGTAGCGAACCGCCTTGATATCACACTTATCTTCACCTATCATCTTCCATAATGTACGGGCAACTTTTTCACAAGATCCCAGGATAGGGCCGTAAAACAGTCCGATCTTTTTCATCATCTTCTCCTTTCCTTTTATATATAATAGCCTGATAATCGGCCGCTTCAGCTCACCACCTGAACATTAAAGCGGTCTGAGGTATTAACAGGAGCTACAATATATCACTTTTTTCGCCATCACGCAACTCCATGCCCATATAGAGTGCATTCAATAAAGATATCCCAGTCCGGCTTTTCTTTACCTCAACAGAATCAGACCTCCTCCTTTTTAACCTTCTCCATCGCCTCGGCAAGTGAGGTTTCCTTACTATAGAAACGGCCCCATTTGCTCTCAGGGTCAGGTTTGGTCATCAGTGAAACAATAATAAGCACAAGTATTGAGGCACTGGCCGCAGGAAGCACGATATACTGCTCATTAAGCAACTGAGTGCCATGCATGCTGTTAAGTATTGAATTTATGATGGTTATAAGAAGCGTAACCCCCATACCCGTGGCAATAGATGCGACACCTCCGGCAGCCGTTACCCGCTTCCAGAGGAATGCCGCCAGAAGCGCGGGTGTAAGTCCGGCACCAACCATAGTGTATGCCGTCAGAGCCATGGCAAGGATGGTCTCAAACTGGGTGAGAATAAAGTATGCCAGAACTCCAAGGGCGACGACCATAATACGCTGAATAAGAACTATCCTGTCAGGATTTGCATTACGATTTATAAAGCGCTGATAGACATCGCGGGTAAGGTTAGTCGATGGTGTGAGAAGGAAGCTGTTGCCTGTAGATGTAATAATGGCAACAGATGCTGCTATCAGAAGCAGCCCTCCCCAGAGCGGAACACCTACTTCAGTACTGTATCGAGCGGTGTGAAGTATGATGCGCTCGGCATTCTCACTTGAGAGGAACATCTCAGAGGCACGGTCAAGTAAATTAAAGTGGCTGAAGGCAAAAATGGCAAGTGATGCCAGGGCTGTCTCAACTACTATGGTGCCGGTTACCCACCAGAGAACAGATGATTTTGCTGCCTTCTCATTCTTGGCAGAGAAAAACTTCTGGTACATATTCGATTCACCAAGCAGCAGGAAGAATGTGGGGAGAAAAATACCCATGGCCCAGAAAAAGTTCTTGTCACCAAAAACCTTAAAATGTGAAGGGTCGAGTGTTGCGGTAAGATGCTCGGAGCCACCTATATTGAAAAAAACGAGGGGGGCTGCTATAAGCATCGCAAAAGTAATCACAGCGCCGTTGATTATATCAACAGAGACTATAGACATCATTCCGGCAAAGGCGGTGAAGGTAACAATAAAGGCTGCCGTAATTAGTACCCCCTGCCACTCGGGCACACCAGCTACAAGGTCAAGAACAAAACCACCGGCCCTGAACTGATATCCGACTATGGTGGTGTATGCTATCACTATCACTATAGTTCCAAGAATACGGGCCCACTTGTTATAACGAAGCTCCAGTATATCGGGAACAGTAAATTTGGCGATACGCCTGACTCTGGCTGCGAGAAAAAACACTATTATTATTCCAACCCATGCACCGGCCGCCATCCATAGCTCTGAAAAACCGACATTGGCAGCAAGGCCTGCTCCTGCAAGAAGGCTTCCTGAACCCATCCAGGTACAAAGCAGTGTACCAACAAGTCGCGGCGTAGAGACAGAGCGTCCCGCAACCATGAAATCCTCCTGGCTTTTTACCATAAAGCTCTTGTAGACAGAGATAGCCATCAGGAAAAAGAGATAGCCAACAACAACCCATAGAAATATCATGATATGTAGTTTTAGTGTTACAATCTAGGCATAATGGCGCCAAAGGTAATAAATATCCGCTTTAAAAGTTACCGCCGGCAAACCGTTTTTTACCCTCCGGCGATTGGGAACTAAACTCAGATGGTCATGAACCAAACTGTCAGCTTATTGAAAAAACATTCCTCTATACGCCCAATAGCGAAACGCCCCTGAAGGCCGGAACAATTCGACTCTCATATTTGTTATACCTTTGCATAGTTACAAGAAGACAATAACCATATAGTTTTTTCTTATGAAAAGAGCAGCAATAATTCTGACAACATCTCTTATTCTTTTATCAATACCGACTATCATGCCGGCACAACAGGATGACCAGGAGGTTAATTGGCTATCTGTTGAACAGGCTGAAAAGCTTGCATCAGAAAACCCCAGGCCTCTCTTTATAGATATATATACCGACTGGTGCGGATGGTGTCGCCGCATGGATAGTGAAACTCTCTCTCACCCGGCAATTGCCAAAATATTGAATGAGGAGTTCTACCCTGTCAAGCTCAATGCCGAAACCAACGATGAGATAAAATTTCAGGGACAGACATTTATTAACGACGGCAACAATGGCCGGACGCACCAGCTTGCCATTGCTATTGGCACAGTAGAGGGCCGGATCGGGTATCCTACTGTAGCCTTTTTCAATGAAGAGCTACAGCTGCTTACCGCAATACCCGGTTTCAGAACAGCAAGGGATATGGAGCCTCTTCTTATGTTCTTCGCAAGCGAATCATACAAAAACATATCTTACGAAGAGTTCCTCGAGACATTTGAAGGCACAATAACGACCGAAGGCCAACCGGTGCGGTGAAAAAAGGGGCTCAGGAAAGAGCGCAACTCCGATCTCATTTCCCTCTCTCCTGTAGCATAATTGATGAGGGCACCACCACTTTCTGACCCAGCTGATGAACAACAGACCTGGTATGAAGGAGCAGATCTTCTCCGCTTCGGATAATAACATCGGCCACCTCCGGAATGCGGTAAGTAAGTCCTTCAGGCGTATTGCCGGTCACAACTCTCATACCTTCTGAGTGATAAAGTGGAAGCGTCTTACCCGCGGGTATTACCTCTATCGACAATGGTTCGCCATGTGAATCCACTTCCGTGGAGGGGCCCCTCTCATCTGAGAGGAAGATGAGGGTAGTTCTCTCATTGATGTTCTGCATGTCGGGTGTAAAATAGAACCTCTTTCTAACCTGTTCCTGAAAGGTTTTTCCGGCAAAGAGTGAAAGGTACTCCCTCTCAAGCCTCCTTATTTCAGCAAGGGCTGCATCGCTTTGTGGGAACAGGGGAGTTTCACCTATAAGAATGAGGTGCCTCCCCTCTCGCAGCTCAAGCAGAGTCCTTGCAGCCCTCTCTGCAAGCTCCTCTCTGGTCAGCTGCTCCCTCCTCTCAACAGGATAAGGCACCCTGATAAATGCAGTATCGACATCCACCAGCCGGTATCTTATCTCCTCCTCTACTCTTGAGAACTCGACAGATCCAAGGTCGGTAAAGTTTAGCAGATCATAATCTGCATCGCTCTCCGGCTGCAGAGATCTCCTTCGTACAACATTAGGATCTGACACACTCATTATCAGACCATGATGCGACAAACTTAAAGAGTTGGAGTATATCAGCGGGTCAGCCTTAAGAACATAATACTCTGACGGATCAATCTCGGTGTGGCCTGTCAGTTCAACTGCACCTATACCCCACTCCTCGCTCTCATCACTTATTATATCGGTTACCCCGATTAGTTGGGCAGAAAAATCGGCATAGGGACCCGGCAACCTGATTGTTCTTATCAGGGTCACTTCGATCTCAAAAAGCGTCATCGGCAATGAGTATATCAGTGTCGAGGGGGTGATGGTTACGGTGTCGCTGAACGGATATATTGTTATATCAGGCTGTGGCGTCTTCCGCTGTGTACCGCATGAGAGCAGTGTAAACAGGACAAGGAGTGATAAGAGTGCTGTTCTCATTATGGAGTGATTTTTAAAATCATTTTACAATACCAAATATCGGCAGCAATTATAGTGCCTCTTGGGCTATTTTCCTATAAGCTGCACCAATATTTTCAGTGATATCACTGGCTATCAGCGATTGCACACCTCTCTCTTCGGCTGCAATATCGCCGGCAACGGCGTGCAGGTATACACCGAGAAGGGCCGCCCTGTCTCCCTCATAACCCTGGGCCAACAGCGAACCGATTATGCCGGTAAGCACATCACCACTACCTGCCGTTGCCATTCCCGGGTTGCCCTTTATGTTAAAACAGACAGTCCCATCAGGTAAAGAGACAGATGTATATCCGCCCTTCAAAACGATAACAACATCAAGGCTGGCAGAGATCTGCTTCTGTGCCTCAATAGTGTCGTAACTATTGGCAAAATATCCTGCCAAACGGCTGAACTCTCCGGGATGAGGGGTAAGCACCGATCCGCGTGGCAAGAGTTCAAACCACTCCCTGTTACTGCTTAAAAGGTTAATGCCATCAGCATCTATTACCATAGGTGACTCTGACCGGGACAGAAGAGTATGAAATGCCCTGGCTGTAGCAGGCGAGGTGCCTGCACCCGGGCCGAAAGCTATTGCATCAAACACCCCTGGTGCAGGAATATCTGAAATTAAATCGGCAGATTGGTCAGGGCTTATCATCGCCTCAGGAATGGCCGCATGAAGAGCAGACTGGCCCGAAGATGGAATATGCGCTGTTACCAGGCCACATCCCGACCTCAATGCCGACCTGCTTGCCAGAACGGAGGCCCCTATCTTGCCCACTGAACCCGCAGCCAG
>SLNP01000094.1 GCA_007132995.1 Bacteroidales bacterium
CCCCCCTTTGCCCACACCCCTTCTTGCCCGTACCCCTCCTTGCCCACACCATCATCCTCCTCCGCCCACAAGCTCCGCCCGACCCACAGCGGCCCACCCCATCTTCACAGCGGCCCACACCATCTTTACAGCCCCCTGCCCCCCTCTGCCCGGCGCATCTCATCTCCTCTCCCCGGCTCTCCGTAGCCGCCACATCTTCACAGCTCCCTGCCCCCCTTCCTAAAGAACAGCCCCCGTGATGAGTTCTCTCTGTAACAGTTGGTAGGATAGTAAATTAGCAGTACATTTGCCGTTTTAGTGATCATTACCAATTAATAGTGAGGAAAAAGAGAGATGAAATTTGATCAGTTCGATCTGACCCCCGCACTTCTTGAGTCGATCGGATACAACGGTTTTTCTGAGGCAACGCCCATACAGGAGAGGGCCATACCGGTTATACTCGAGGGGCGCGACCTTATTGCCTGTGCCCAGACCGGAACAGGAAAAACAGCAGCCTTCCTTATACCGATACTCGACTCCATCTCATCAGGGGGCTGCGAGTTCACACACACACTTGTACTGGTTCCGACGCGCGAGCTTGCAATACAGATAGACCAGCATATACAGGGACTGGCCTACACCCTTGGCATCAACTCTATAGCCATTTACGGCGGCAGCGATGGCAGCGACTGGGAACAGCAGAAAACCGCACTCTCTGCCGGTGCAGAGATAGTGGTGGCAACACCGGGCAAGCTGATCTCCCATCTGAACCAGGGCTATGTACGATTCGACCAGATAAAATGTCTGGTACTCGACGAGGCCGACAGGATGCTCGATATCGGTTTCTACGATGACATCATAAAGATAATATCTCAGGTTTCGAAGGAACGCCAGACCCTTATGTTCAGTGCAACCATGCCTCCGCGCATAAGGTCGCTGTCGAAAAAGATAATGAAAGACCCCCACGAGATTTCGATAGAGATTGCCAGGCCTGCCGAAGGCGTTATACAGGCTGCCTACAATGTTGAAGAGCGCGACAAACTCAGGCTCATCAATGAGCTGATAGTAGATAAGCAGGGCTACGACTCTATACTGGTATTCTGTGCAACCCGAAAAAAGGTTAGCGAGATTGTCAAGAGGCTGCGCACCAGCAAATATGTTGTTGAGGGTATCTCATCCGATCTCGAGCAGAGGCAGCGCGAAGAGGTGCTGCTGCGGTTCCGCGCCAGAGGTATCAGGGTGCTGGTGGCTACCGATGTTATGAGCAGGGGAATAGATATAAAGGATATAAACCTGATAATAAATTACGATGTTCCCGATGATGCCGAAGATTATGTGCACAGGGTGGGAAGAACTGCCAGGGCAGAGACCACAGGCGTGGCCGTAACCTTTGTAACCCGTGCCGACCGCTACAAGATGGATCGCATTGAGAACCTTATCGGCGCTGAAGTGTTCCGCGTGCCATACAGTGGCAGCAGCACTCCCGACGAGTCGTCCGGCAAACCACCCCGCGACAGAAGAGGCTCCGGTTCACATGGAAGGGGCAGGGGCAGTAACCGTAAAATGGGTACATCAGATCGCAGAAAGGGCAGAAACACCCCGCGTAGCGATAAGAGAGAGGGTTAGCTTTTGCCGCTCACCCTCAAAACTCCCTCAACATCTCATGCGCCCCCCTGTGTATTTCGTACCAGTAGGTAAGGGCGGCGTCGCGTTTATCCTTTTTAAACAGGGCAATCCATTTCTTAATACTGCTGTTATCAGGCTGCTCCTGTCTCTTCTTCTCCAGAAAGAGGTGCAGGAAATCTATATTCCTCTCCGTCTCCCAGAACAGTGAGGCATTCCGGCTGTGAATGCGGCTCGCCGTAAGCTTGATATTCTTTAGCAACTCATCACCTTTACCAAACAGCTTATCTATTATGCCCGGCATCAGCTCTTCGGCCCATGCCCGATGAAATCTGCATATTCCGAGGTTGTCAATCATAAGCTCCTGTATCTTACGGCGGGCATTCTCCCTGCCCAGATCGCGAGGCTCAACAAAATCTCTTCCGTAGTACATATAGTATTTCCCCATTATGCTCATTGGCGACAGAACCCCGGGGGTCCAGTACTGGTTGGGCACCATCCATCCATGTCTGGCAAAGCCGATAAAGAGGAAGGTATCTATTATTTTACTGTTGTGACTTCTGCTGAGCTCTCTTGCCAGCTTTCGCGCCCCCTCTTTCAGGTTTATCTTTCCGTCATACCTCACCATCACATCAAGAAGATCTGTCGCTATAGCCGCATTGTGCATAGAGTCTTTGACAACATCGAACCCCCCGGGTTCAAAATTCGGAGTGTCAGATATACCCAGGTCATCGGGCTTCAGAAGCCCCTCATAAAGGCACTCCATAAGCCAGGCCAGAACACCACCTATATTGATAGCGTCAAATCCCAGCGCATCGGCCTTGCGGGTTACCATCTCCGCCGCACGCTGGTCAAACACCCCTATCAGAGGCCCCATTGTCTGATAGGGCTCATAATCTTTCTTGAAATGGTCGTTCATCTTCTTGCATACCGCCGCACACGGCTCACCACAGGTCTTCTGCTGCTTTTTGGCTATAGTCTCCCTGTTAAACTGTTTCAGGTAGTGGTTAACAATGAACTCCTCATGCAGCTTCAACCTCTCCTCCCTGCTCCAGAATATAGTACGATAGTTGAAGGCCAGTATATTATCTTCCATGGTGGCGTAGTTAACCCCGAAAGTGCCCCCGGTGTTGAATGCAGGGTCGTACCGGTACTTCGTCGTCGCCTCCATATCCTTGGCACTCATCTTCATCTGGTAATGGTCTTCAAACCAGCTATCGGCAACTTTCCGGTCTCTGAAGTCCTCGTCGGCCCAGGTTCCACCGTAAATAATTGCAGCAATACCGTGTTTCTGAAGCATCTTGCTGCCCAGGCCACCCCTGCCCGCCCAGGTATCGGCATTCGTGAACTTCCCCTTTTTCATGGGGATGGAACCAATGGCCCCCGTATCGGTGTGGAGGGCCGCAGGACCGGTAGCAAGGATGCGCGGATCATTTTCGTAGCGGCCTGCCCAATTCTCATTAACATGGTTCATGAGAGAGTAGAAGCCCTCATTGTTGCGGGCCCATATCTCATCTAAATTGAGCGGGTAGAGCTCAACCTCAATCTCCTCGCCATGGTGACGGTTAAGGTAGAGAAGCGAAGGCCTTCGCGCCCTGCCTGAAATTGAGAGCAGGTTTATGCCCAGATTGTCGAATATGAGGGCGGCGCCACCCATCGACGACACATAGAAGCCGTGCCAGCAGGGGCTGTAGCCCGAAAATACCAGCCTGTTCGATCCGGGGAATATGCTTCCTGCCAGTATGCCGGCACCGATATTGAGCGAATCGTTTTTTTTAGATAGATGGGCACCCAGGTCTACAGGCCCCCAGAATTTACCGAGTTCATAGCGAGCTGTTTTATAGTAGCCAGTAGAGGCATCGACCAGTAGGGCTTTAAGGTGTGTTTTGTCCATTTTCATTGCCGGCAGGTATTGGTAAGAACGCAAAGATAACATAAAAGAGGGGTAAGACACTGTCGCAGCCGGTTTAAGGTGGGAGAGAGAGGCGGCTATGGTGGTAGCTGTATCCGGTAAGGGGTAACGCTTTATCGCGCTCTGTTGCAGGTGGTATAGGGGGTTATACCGCTGGCAGATTTATCAGGGAAGATGTGCCACCTTATAGCCGCCGGGTACGGGCGGGAAAGGAGCTGTTCCGGGGGCAGTTATATCCGGTAAGGGGTAACACCTTATTGTAATTTGTTGCAGGTGTTAGAAAGGGCGGTTCCGGTGGTAGCTATATATGGTAAGGGCAACACATTATCGCATTTTGTTTCAGGTGGGAAAGAGGCTGTTCTGATCGCGGTTTTATCGGGCAGAAGGAAACTCTTTTAATGGTACGCGCAACTATACATATTTTTTCTACTTTTACAGTTAAGGAGATATCCTGCCGTCACCGCTGCAATAGATTGGTGAGCTAAGGAGCGCCTGGCCTCAGGGCCTGCTGTGGCGGCACTTTGATATCTCTGCAGGAATGGACTTAACACCAACCCGCCCTTGTGGCGCCGATAATTTGTCATATTACACTATTTAATCAGAGAGATAACTAAAACCGCCCACAATGAGATCCGTTTTAACAACCCTGTTTCTTGCCCTGCTGCTGAGTCCGGTAGCCGGTGCTGATGATGACCCCTTCGCCCGCCAGCTTGCCGAGCGACTCAAGCAGCATGTACGATTCCTTGCCGCCGACTCACTCGAGGGGCGGGGTCTTGGCACCTCAGGCAAGGTGGAAGCTAAAAACTACATAGCCTCGCACTTCAGGGAGTTCAACCTTGAAACCCACGGCGATGACTACTTTCAACGATTCGAGCTGCGCTCCACATCGCCAATAATAAATACAACAGCTACCAATGTGGTAGGTTACATACCCGGTTCAGATCCGGCCCTGCGCGATCAGTTTATTGTTGTCGGTGCCCACTACGACCATATAGGTTTCATAATGAGGGGAGGTGAGAAGATAGTATATCCCGGAGCCGATGACAACGCCTCCGGTACAGCTACTGTTATAGAGCTTGCACGCTACTTCGATGCCAACAGGGAGGCAATCGGCAGGAGCATCATCTTTATAGCCTTCGACGCCGAAGAGAGCGGCCTGCTGGGGGCAAGGCACTTTGTAGCCGGCAACAAGGTGGCAGCGGCAAGTGACATGAGGGCAATGTTCAGTATAGATATGGTAGGTATGTACAGCACCAACGAGGGGCTCATGATGATGGGTGTAAGCACATTCAATGGCGGGAGAGAGCTGGCAGAATCAGTTGCCGCGCGCCATGGAGTACCCCTGACCAACACAGCCCACCGCATTTCGTACCGTACCGACACAAAACCCTTTGGCGACCTCTCAATACCGGCCATCTACACCTCTACAGGGCTTGAGTCTCCATACCACCAGCCTGAAGACAGGTATGACCTACTTGACTATGATGGAATGGCCACCACCACACTCTATCTTGCCGACTTTATAGCCGAGCTCAGCAATGTTCCCGACATTGAGCCTACACGCAGGCTGGCAGCCACACAGAGAGCCATAAGGTTTCATGCCGGAGTAATTGCCAATGCCGGCGGAACCTCGCACAACTACCCCGATGACTTCTTCAATGCGAAAGGGCTGTTTGGCTATGGAGCCGGCCTCTTTCTGCAGCTGAAGGGAAGCGGAATGACATTGCAGCCGGAAGTTCTCTATGAGAGTTATGGAAGTCGTACAGCAGACGGGCGGTTCCGGGCACACTCCATCACCGTTCCCCTCAATCTGCAGCTTCACCTCCCGTCGGCGCAGCAGGATATGGTGCGGATGTACGGTTTCCTCGGACCCTATTACCGGCACATCTTTTCCGGCAGGAAGGGAGAGAACGACCTCGATTTCGATACAGGATATAAACGCGATGAGATAGGTTTTTCGTTCGGCCTGGGCATGGAGGTGCTGAAACTTCAGTTCGCATGGACATACCGTACCTCGGCCGGCACCATAACACAATCAACCACCACCGACATAAGGCAGACCGGCAGCCTCTTTACCGTTGGCTACCGCTTCTGATCGGCCTTTGGCTTTGGCGCGTATTCAGCAACCTCAGAGGCGGAGAGCCGCCGTTGGCGGGCCGGGAGCAGTAAAGAGAGATGAAATATATATCGGGCAGAAAGCGGGCCTGAAGAGCCTGAAAGTGGTGCCGCCCCTGCCGGTGCATGAAATTTAAGAGCAGAAGTATGGGAGTCAAAATCAATGTAAGAAAGGCCTCTGGCGAGGAGCAGCCCTTTAAGGTTGAAAAGCTTGAAGGGTCGCTTCGCAGTGCAGGTGCAAAAAGAGAAGATATCAGAGAGATAGTGGCCGATATAAGCGACTGGATCTATCCCGGTGTAGAGACCCGGAAAATATACAGGAGAGCCTTCAACCTACTGAAGCGACTGCGCCGTGTAACGGCAGCCAGATATAAGCTCAAACAGGCAATTTTTGAGCTCGGGCCTACCGGCTACCCTTTCGAACATTTTCTAGGCAAGCTCTTCAGCCGGCAGGGTTATGATGTGGAGGTGGGGGTGCACCTTGAAGGCAAATGTGTTATCCATGAGATGGATGTTGTTGCTGTAAAGGATCATACCAGGCATCTGGTTGAGTGCAAGTACGGCCGGGATCAGGGTAAGGTAGTGACGGTTCAGACGCCACTCTATGTCAGGGCACGGATTGACGATATCGTTGACGGATACGCATCAGAAGAGAGATATAGTGGCTCCAGGGTGAACGGCTGGGTAATAACCAACACACGCTTCTCGGCCGATGCCATAAGCTATGGAAGCTGTGCCGGCCTTAACCTTATGGCGTGGGACTACCCCCATGGCAACGGCCTTAAAGAGACAATAGAGAGGGCAGGTATATATCCCCTTACCGTTCTTACGACATTGACAGTTAAAGAGAAGCAGAGGCTGCTCGATAATGGAATAGTGATCTGCTCACAACTGCTCGATAACCTCGATGCACTCGATGAGATTAACCTGCCGCGCAAGAAGTCGACAGCACTTGTAAAGGAGCTCAACGACATACTCCACCTGGGTAAATAGAGGCCGGCCCGCCGGCAGTTTTGGGGAGGCATGGGCGTGGTGGCGTTGCCGGCAGTTTTGAGCAGTCATCTGGTGTGGTGGGGTTGCCGGTAGTTTTGAGGAGGCATATGGTGTGGCGCTACCACCACTCTTTTCAGCTTTTTAAACAGAGAAAGTGTCGCTTGCAGATAAAAGGCATTCAGCCCCTTTTTTCCGTCATTCACCGCAAATATGCTCCCGGTCGCCCCCTTTTTTTTGATCGGGGCAGAGATAGTATGTTATTTGGGCGGGGAAGCCCGATCTCTGCAAGCCTCTTTTTCGCAGGCTGGGCGGGAGCGGGAGAGGGTCGGTAAGTTGCTATTGATTACCTTTACAGCGAACACTAATAGAGCGATAAATGATTCTGCCACGCTATAAAATCGACGAAAGAATACTCCGTGAGGAGAGAATGAGAGGAGCCCGCGTACTTGTGCATATAAGGTGGGCTTTCGTACTTCTTATAACCATCCTTCTGCTGTTTCAGTACCTGTCGGGCTATCAGCAGGAGTCACGCATACCGTTCCTTGTGGTAGCCGGATACTTTTTGGTAAACCTCGTTCTCTCCATTACCATAAGGCGAGGCTATGATCCGCGCTACCTCCGCTTTCTGAGTGCCACCATAGACCTTCTCTTTATCGTCTCGCACCTCTTTATAATGACGGTAAGCTTTGACCCGACGGCCGCAACTGCTGCCTCAACAATATTCCTAATACCCTTCTTCTTCCTTCTCTATATACTGCGGCTTGACAGGGGGCTGCTCTTCTATATGATTGTCCTTGCGATTGCAGGCTTCAACTTCAATTATTTCTACAGCTATTTTGCCGACCCTTCACCCTATCAGCATAACCTGTCGCTGACACCCCTGGCGCATATTTTCAAATCTGTCTATATAGCCTTCACCGGGCTGCTTGTTATATACCTTCAGAGCTCGTTCTACAGGCTGTTACAGAAGCAGGTTACAGTTGCCGCCGAGAAGGCCCGGCTAAATGTTGAGTTACAGATGGGCAGAGAGCAGAGCCAGAAGGTTCAGGAGATGGCCCGCCAGGAGCGTATGCTTAATATAGAGCTGGAAGATGAGATAAGGAAGAGAGATCAGTATGCCAGCGAGCTAAAAGAGACCCAGCAGCTTGTCAACACCTTGATATCGAATTTACTGGGGGCTGTTTCCCGCTGCAAGTGGGATGAGCATTTCACCACAATATTTTACAGCGACAAGATACTGGATATTACAGGCTATAGCTCAGAAGAGCTCATAGATAACAGGGTGATGAGCTTCGCAGAGCTCATTCTGCCTGAAGATGTCGATATGGTCAGGCATCAAATAGAGGCCGCGGTAGCTGCAAAGAGATCCTACTCGCTCGAGTTTCGCATTCGTCACCGCGATGGCACTATTGTCTGGATCAACGAGACGGGACAGCCTCTTTTTGATGAAAATGGTGAAATCGCCTACCTTGACGGTATAACCACAGATATTACCGACAGGAAGCAGGCCGAGCAGTCGTACCGCGAGCTTACCGAGCTGCTTCCCCAGACAGTTTATGAACTGGACAGTGAAGGCTATCTGCTCTTCTCAAACAGGGCGGCGGCAGACTTTTTTGGCGAGGGAGTTCCCGATGAGTCAGGCAGAATACATGTAAGCCAGTTTTTTTCGACTGAACAGGTCGGCAGGGCAGTGGGGAGTAAAGGCGATGAGCCTGAGCTCTACCATGGCAAGCGGCAGGTTACCGAGTCTGTTGCCCGGAGGGCAGACGGCACCGAGTGCCCTGTACTTATCTACAGCAGTGCTATAGTGCATGACGGGGTATATCAGGGGCAACGCGGCATTATCGCCGATATCAGCGACATAAAGAGAACCGAAGAGCAGCTTAAGAGAGCCAAGGATGAGCTTGAGAGGCTGAATGCAGAGCTTGAGAAGACAGTTGCAGAGCGGACCGCTGAGCTTACCGAGGCCAACACACAGCTGCTGAGGCTTCAGAAAGAGAATCTGCAGTCGCAGTTCGAGGTGCTCAAACAGCAGGTCAACCCCCATTTCCTCTTTAACAGCCTTAATGTTCTCACCTCTCTTATAACTGTCGATCCCGGCCTGGCCGAGCTCTTCACCGAGAGGCTCTCGAAGGTGTACCGATATGTGCTTGAGAACAAAGAGAAAGACCTGGTTGCCTTATCGACCGAGATGGAGTTTCTCAGGGCATACATATTCCTGCTCGACATAAGGTTTGCAAAAAAGGTGTTCACAGATATTGAGTTCGATGAGAAGGATGTCGATGCCCTGGTGGTTCCGCTGGCACTGCAGCTTCTTATTGAGAACGCGATTAAACACAATACATTTTCCAAAAAGAGTCCTCTGCATATAAGGCTCTTTATCGATGATGAGAACTACCTGAATATTGTCAACAATATACAGGTGAGAGAGACAGAGATGAAGTCTACCGGAATTGGACTGATAAATATTAAGAAGAGATATGAACTGCTGTCAGAGAGAGAGCCTCTCTTTGAGATCGGTGACAATATGTTTATTGCAAGAATTCCCCTTATTAAAGAGGGGGGCTGACAGGGTGGTTACCGGTTGCCGGGCGGCATCTGTTGCCCTGCGAGCCTCCGGTAATGCTCTCTTTTTAAACATGGTAAGAGATAACAGACAGTATTAACTGAAGAGATAAGGAGATAGTGATATGAGAGTAGTAATTATTGAAGATGAGGCGCTCGCCAGCGAGCGCCTGAAGAAGATGGTCGAGTCGTGCGATAGTACAATCGAGGTGGTGGCACAACTTGAGTCGGTTGAGGAGTCGGTAAATTGGTTCCTCCAAAATCCACACCCCGACCTTATATTCCTCGATATACATCTTGAAGATGACCTTAGCTTTGCGATTTTTGAGAAGGTTACCGTTACCAGCCCGATAATTTTTACCACAGCTTTTGACGAGTATGCGATAAAGGCATTTAAGTTGCGGAGTATCGATTACCTGCTGAAGCCTGTTGTGCAGGAGGAGCTGAAGGCCGCGCTGAAGAAGTATCGCGATCTTACGGTCAGGCAGGGCGAGAGCGATCTTAAGTCGCTCTATAAACTTATTACCAGCAAGGAGCAGGACTATCGCGAGAGGTTTTCGGTAAGAGTGGGGCAGAAGATAAAGACATTTGCCACAAGCGATGTGGCCTATTTTCGCAGTGAAGGAGGATACACCTCGGCGGTGCTTTATGACGGCCTCTCATACTTTATTGACCAGAGCCTCGATGCCCTGGGTAAAGAGATACCGCCGAAGCAGTTCTTCCGGATAAACCGCCAGATGATTGTTGCACTCGGAGCAGTCAGGGATGTGCATATCTACTCTACCAGCAGGTTGAAACTCGACCTTAAGGTTAAGACAGACTTCGATGTTTTTGTAAGCATCGACAAGGTTACCCCCTTTAAAAGGTGGCTCGAAGGCGAGGGCTGACAAGCGAGGCTCTGGGGCGGGGGTTGACAAGCAGGCTCGAAGGTGAGGGCAGAGAAGGTGACTTTAACCCCGGTGTTGGGAGGTCGACCCTTTTGGTATTAGGCTCTGATGCCCCGGGCAAAAAGGTGCACACCCCTTTAATTTGGCTCCGGTGCCGGAGCTTAAAAAGGTGTACACCCCCGTTTTTTGTTGCTTTACAGGCCGGTTCAGGCCATTCATAACTATTTTCTCTTTAGTGACCTGACCATATATGATATTTGCATCAGGTTTAGTGGCTCCCTGCAAGGGTTAAGCTTGCCCGGGAGCAATTGTTTATAAATATGTTGAGTGAGGAGAAATAGGATATGAGAATAATAAATCCGTTCAGAATCGATATAGAGCCGATAGACGGTCTGCTTATAGCCGCTATTGAGAAAGACCCCGACAGGCTCTATAAAGCTTTTGAGCCCCAGTATTTTAAGGGTGGGCCTAAAGGCAGGGGTCACCTTGTAATCGCCTGGCGTAACGATGGCTTTGTCGATATATACCATCAGAAGGGGCTAAGCCCCGCCCGTGAAGGGTACCGTATTGCTGGCCGTGGTCCTGCCAATATGGTTGAGTGTGATATGGATGAGGCGCACTTCTCTGTTAGCGATTGCGGTGTTGAGGTGCGTTACAGGTTTACAGATATTGAGGGCCGCATGATAGAGATAACTATAGAGGAGGCCGACGGGTCGCCCCGCAAACCCTTCGGTCTGCTGGCACCCATGGGCGATGCCGCGGAAGATCCTCCCGCCCTCCCCCTGGTCTTTATCGACGATTTCTATTTTGTGCGCCGGCGCCGTTCGCAGCTGGCCGTATCTGTCGACGGAAGAAGGCATCGCACCGACAACCTGCCCTTCCCAATCGACGGCAGGAAGATGACCTTCGCAAGGTATGGCACCGATGTAACGGCAGCCAGAATTAACACCGCTTTTGATGGAGCCATTGACCCTATAGAGGTTAGCAGCGGAGTTAACAGTACAGATGGCGGGAATGAGGTAACCATTAAGGTGCATCAGGGTCAGCCATCTATAGAGGCCATTACCGGCAGAGAGAGCGGCCGCACCGTAACACTCACATTCGACCCTCCCTTCCCGTCGGTTCTCAGCCTTAATCCGGGAGATGATTTTGAAGGTGAGTTCTCAATTAAGAGCTACCAATCGACCGGCGAGGTGGCAGGCCGCTACTACATTGAGAGAGCAGAGGAGATGGTGACCCTTCAGGTGGTGCCGTCTCAGGGCTGGAGGCCCAGACCCGACAGGCTGGGATTAAAGATACTCTACCGGCTGGCAAGGGTTTTCAGGCGATGGCCGGCAACCTATATGTGGAACGCCTATCTCGATATCAACGGCAAGGCCCCGGCCATGCGCTCACGCTGGATAAGGGTTAAAGATGGGGCTTAATATGCCCTGCGTGGTGAGGTGGCTACACCTCTGTCAGAACCTGTATGAGATACGGAAATCGAGGTTAGAGGCCCTGTGTCTGTGAGCCTTCAGCGATGAACCTATACTGAAGTCAGAGAAGAGGTTGAACATAAGAAGATATCTCTGGTAGAAAGTGTGTTCCTGCGAGTCGGCCGGTGTGATAATGTAGTATCCCATACGCTGGGCAAAGTTAAACCTGCCCATCAGGAAGTGGTGCGATATATAGGGAGCCAGAGTCTGTTGTCCGTAGTTGCTGTTTTCGGCAGCCGGCAGTGAATAGTCAAGGGTGAACTCAGCACCTGCCCCCAAACCGTTAATAGCGGTAACAGGAATATACCCCCCCGCATCGACAGAAAATACAGGCTCGCGGTTGTCACCCTCGCCTGTCTTGTGGGTTGTGAAACCCATGCCGGCATGCAGATGTATTCTGCTCTCCGGTTCCCTCCCGGTGTAAAGAGGCAGTTCAGCAGTTTCGAGGTATCTGTTAATGGTAACAGAGGCCTGGGGGAAATTCATTCCCCTGTTGGGCTGGCGCTGCCCCCCGTTGCTGATATGGTTGTAGGTAAAGGTAGCTCCTGCCCCCCAATGGTCAGAGATGCGGTACTGTAGCGAAGGAGCCACAAGCAGCAGGAAGCTGAGGGGAGAGCTGAAGAAGTTATTCGTCGGGTTATCTTCCGGGTGGTGAACCCTGGTAAGCCACGACGCACCCACCCCCGTATGTAGAGAGAGAGCCATATGGCCGTAGCGCCACAGTACCGGTTCGAAGGTGCCCGCAAGCGTGAAGGCCGAACCGAGAACCTCGCTGTTGCGAAAATTGTGGTATGATACCATCACACCCAGATAGTGAAAGCAGTTACATGCCTCCCACTGGCGCTGCCCCGTCGCCATTCGCTGCCATGAGAGGGTGATGCCGTAGGGGTTGTAGTCCGATACCGGTTGCAGATCGGCGGCATGAGCTATGATAAAGCCATAGAGCAGCTCTCCCCTCAGCCGGGTAACCTGATCCTGTGCATTAAGACCAAGGCATAACAGCGATATGAAACAGGCAATAAGAGCTCTCTTCATAATATCCTCCCCGCATGTTACATGCATCACTACCCTTTCAAGGGCAATCTCAAATATAACCAATTACCTGAAAAGGGGAGCCGACCGAAGGCGGCACTACCTGTTAAAAAAGGGCCGGTATACCCTTTTAACAGAGAGTAACCCTTTTTCCATTGCCACCTCACAATTGTGTCATACTTTTGTTAAGTAGATCTTTGATATGGTAACAGCCGGCAGCCCGGCCCTGTAACCAGTGGAATGGTGAGCCTTAGCCGGTAAAATAAGAGACTTTATGAAAAAGAGAGTTATAGCGGTAATACTGTTTTTGGCATCCACCGCCAGCACCTTGCCGGCACAACCCCCCGGTGATATTGATCTCTGGTTTTTGCCTCACAGACCCTCCAATATCGTCTCAATGCAGCTCTTTACCGATGGCTCTCTTATGTCGCTCAACTATGAAAGGCTTTTCCCTGTCAGCGATAACATGTTCCTTGCAGGGCGTGTAGGTGTTGGTTACGGTACCGAGTTCAGGATTACACTTTTCGGATCCAACTCCTCTACGGGCGATTTTATTTCGGTACCTCATCAGATAACTGCCAACCTTGGCAGCCGACGAAGCTTCATTGAGTTTGGCGTGGGCGGATCGCTTGTGAACGGATATACAGTATATCCCCTTATCGGGTATCGTTTCCATCCGTGGATGAGTAATAATCTCTCTTTCAGGGTTAATGCCACATGGCCCTTAATGCGTCCGGGGGATATTCTTTTTATTCCTTTGGGAGGGAGTATTGGGTTTGCTTTTTAGTAAAAGTTGGGGGGCTCACCTTTTTTTGCTTGGACCAAAAGTTCTCTCTCAACTTTTGGCCTTGGCCCAAAGTTTGGCTTTCTGCCTTTGCTTGACCAACATTTCTCCCTCACCTTTTTTTGCTTGGACCAAAAAAAGGTGACCAACCGAGGTCGGCGAAGCCGGGCGAGCTCGCGACCGAACGGAAGCAAAAAAAGTCAAGGCTAAAGCGGTTTCGGGGAGTCTTCA
>SLNP01000063.1 GCA_007132995.1 Bacteroidales bacterium
ACTGCTGGCAGAGGGAGCGCAAGGCACACTTCTCGATCTCGACTTCGGCTCATACCCCTTTGTCACCTCATCCAATACAGTTGCATCTGCCGCCTTTACCGGCCTTGGAATAGCACCTTCTGCTTTGGGAGAGGTATTTGGCATTGTGAAGGCGTATTGCACAAGAGTTGGCGGAGGCCCCTTCCCCACCGAACTTAAGGATGGTACAGGTGATTTCTTAAGGAGTAATGGAAACGAGTTCGGATCAACCACGGGAAGGCCAAGGCGTTGTGGATGGCTCGATCTGCCTGCGCTAAAATACGCGGTGATGCTCAATGGCATAACGGCCCTCTTCATAACCAAGGCCGATGTTCTGAGCGGCCTCGATGCTATAAGGGCTTGCTCAGGATATAAAACCCCTTCCGGTTATAGCAGTAATATGCCCTATAATCTGAACGATATATTAGAACCTATATACTCTGACTTCGGCGGGTGGAGCGAGGATATCACAGGGATAAAGAGCTACGAAGAACTCCCGGAAAACCTTAAAAAGTACACAGCCTTTATTGAGAATCAGACAGGTGTACCTGTCAAAATAATGTCGGTCGGCCCCGACAGAGCAGAAACCATATTCAGGTAAGTATATCCCGGGTATTGCAGGCTACAAAACTACCTCGCCCATATCCAGGCATCTACGGCTATCTCTTCCTGGAAGTGAGGCAGCCGCTCAAATGCATTTCTCAGGCTTTCGTGCACCTCTGCCGATATCATCTCAAACCTTGTACCGGGCAGATCCATCTTGGTGGCGTTATAACCAAGGCCTTCAACATGCTCCCTGAACGATGTTGCATATTCAGGGGTTACGAAACTACCCACTATAATGTGGTACCTGAAGCGGGCCTCATACTCCAGTCTTTCCTGCTCGACACGCTGCAGGGAGTCTGCTATCTCCTGCTGGCGAACCCTCTCCCTCTCCAGTATTACAGCCTGCCTGAGTGAATCTGCAATCCTAATACTATCCTGGCGGGCCTGCCACACCTCAAGGGTATCCTCACTGCCACCAAACCATCCCCGCTCCCGGAAATAGTTGCATGATGTTGAGGTTATAAGCAGAGTAAAAACGGTTAATAGTAAAACATTTCTCATAACAGCTATAAATTGATTGACCATAAAGGCTTGTAGACATCTTGCCACGCCATTGAACACGATTACTGGCAGAAGCCTGTAACTACAGGCAGGATATCCATCACTTTCTTAAATCAAAAATACAACTATTTCGCTCCCGTTCCAAATATCTGTCACTTTATGAGCTTTACAGCTACGGTTCCCGGCTCTATTTTAAAACGGCAAATCCATGGGTTTAACAGTAGATATGCAGGCTTCACTCTCTTTTTTGTATATTGCTGAACCTTCCGGCATCCATCATATTACCCCGGTGGGGCAATTCATTTATAGCAGTTACCGGCAGGGCATACACCTTTTAAAAAAATAGCGATGAAGACTCTGATACAATTCTTTGAAGAGAGCGTTGAGAAATATGGCAACAATGTCTACCTGTGGGAAAAACCCAACGACAAGTATGAGGGTGCTACCTATAGTGATGTACGCAATCAGGTTTATCAATTTGCAGCCGGCCTTATGAGTATGGGCGTCAAAAAGGGTGACCGTATCAGCCTGCTTTCTGAAGGCAGGAACGGATGGGTTATATCAGAGCTTGGGGTGCTATACACCGGAGCCATAAATGTCCCTTTATCTGTTAAGCTTAATCCCGAAGAGATTAAGTTCAGGCTCAGCCACTCGGAATCGAAGATGGTAATTACATCGGCAGGGCAGTTAGATAAAATCAAGCAAGTAGTTGGCGACTGTCCTCTTATAGAGAAGATTATTGTCTTCGATGCCCTCGATGACTATTCAGATCGTGAATTGCACTTTAACGAGGTGAAAAAAACTGGCAGAGAGTGGCTGGAAGAGGAAGATAACCGCACCCTTTTCAAAAAGAGATATGGCGCAATAGAGTATGATGATTTCGCGAATATCTGTTATACTTCAGGCACAACAGCTGATCCAAAGGGTATTATCCTCTCTCATGGCAACTATGTAACCAATGTCTATCAGGCCTACAGCCTGATGGATATACCTCCGTTCTACAAAACCCTTCTGATTCTGCCATGGGATCACTCATTCGCTCACACGGCAGGCATATACAGCTTTATGGGTAAGGGGGCGAGTATCGCATCGGTAAAGAGCGGCAAAAATCCGATGGAGACACTCAGGAATATACCGATATGTATGAAGGAGATAAAACCCAACATACTACTCAGTGTTCCCGCTCTGGCAAAAAACTTCAGAAAGAATATTGAGAAGGGCATCAGGGAGAAGGGCAGGCTGACAGAAATGCTCTTCAGGCATGCACTAAAAATATCCTATTCGTACAACAAAGAAGGCTGGAACAGGGGAAGAGGTATACAGAAACTAAAGAGGCCCCTGATAAAACTATATGACAAGATACTCTTCAGTAAGATAAGGGAGGTTTTCGGCGGCGAGCTGGACTACTTCATCGGCGGAGGTGCGCTGCTGGACATAGAGCTGCAACGCTTCTACTACGCAATAGGAATACTTATGTTTCAGGGTTATGGCCTTTCTGAGGCCTCGCCAATTATATCTTCCAATGCAAAACATCGTCACAAACTGGGTTCCTCAGGATTTCTTGTCAATAATATGGAGCTTAAAATATGTGACGAGGAGGGTAAGAAGCTACCTGTCGGCGAAAAGGGTGAGATAGTGATAAAGGGCGGCAATGTGATGAAGGGATACTGGAGAAACGAGAGCGCCACGGAAGAGGCCTTAAGAGGCGGATGGCTCTACACAGGAGACATGGGGTATATGACAGACGATGGTTTCCTTTATGTGCTTGGGCGTTTCAAAAGTCTGCTAATAGCTGACGATGGAGAAAAGTTCAGTCCTGAAGGTATCGAAGAGGCCATGACAGAGCAGTCAAGGTACATAGATCAGTGTATGCTGGTAAACAATCAGAGGCCCTACACGGTTGCTTTGGTAGTTCCCAACCAGCACGCCTTAAAGGTCTGGCTTGAGGAGAAGAAGCTATCAGCCGACTCGGATGAGGGTAAAAGAGCCGTACTTCACCTGATAGAGAGCGAAATAAACGAATACAGGCTTAACGGCAGGTTTGGCCATATGTTTCCCCAGAGATGGCTTCCGGTTGCAACTGCGGTGATCGATGAGGGCTTCACCGAAGAGAATGGAATGATGAACTCTACAATGAAAATTGTAAGGGGGAAGATAACCGAGAGATACCAGGATCTGCTTGAGTACCTCTACACTCCTGTTGCAAAGGCAATCACCAATGAAAGGAATATTGAAGAGGTTGAAAAGATGAATCTCTGAAAAAAAGGGCGCCAACCCGGCGCCCTTCACTGCTGATATATCTCCCTGTCAGAAATATCTTTTTATATCATCGCATCAAACTCATCCTTCGGTACGGAGCAGACCGGGCATCTCCATCCGGCAGGAAGCTCTTCAAAAGGTGTTCCGGGTTCAATCCCGGTAGCGGCATCACCACTCTCTTCGTTGTAGATATATCCGCACACCTTGCACCTGAATTTCCTGTTCATCTATTTCTCCT
>SLNP01000002.1 GCA_007132995.1 Bacteroidales bacterium
CGGGGCCTGCAGATTCACTGACATTTTCACTGGCTGGAACATCTTCGGCCGGGGCGATATCAGGTGCAGCCTTACTCACACCAATCTCCGGCTGATCAGAGCCTGCAGCAGGCTCATCTTTTTTGTCAGCCACATCTTTCTGGTCGGCTGCACTATCTTCAGCAGGACTCTTAACCTCTTCGCTCTTAACGGATTTTTCTTCTTCCGAAGCCTCGCCCGGAGCAGCATCTCCCGCCGGGGTATCGCCGGTCATTTGTGTCTCTTCAGATTCTCCTGCAACAGTTTCTCTATTGCCCTCCTCTGCCGGTGTTGTCTCTTTTTCCTCTGCCGGTGTTGTCTCTTTTTCCTCTGCCGGTTTCAGGTTCTCATTTTTCTCTTCTGCACTCCCTGCAGGCCCATCCACTCCCTCAGGAATGTTTTTCTCTTCATTACTTGTCATAAGTTCAGATAAATAATCTTGTAGTTAGTAAGTTAGACATTATTTTTATAAAGCGCCTGCAAAGGTAAAAAAAAATAGATTACCGACAACCACAACTCTCTTAATACCGGACAAATAATAGACTCTTCCCGATACTGCTTACAACTTGATCTTCCAGCCAAAGCCCTTTTTTGAAGAGGGTATAGCAGGGATATCACCTACCCATCCTCTTTATCGCTATCTCCCGCCCATCATCCGGCCCTGTCCGGTTTAGTAAAATGAGAGAAGGTAATTACTATATCTTTGCCAGCACACCTGCAATAATTACAGAAAAAGACATAATCGCTATATTTGCATCTCTTCTTAATAATATTTTCACACCTCTCAATACTTCATTATACACACTTCGCTTTTACTAACTAATTAAAAATCAAATAATGCAGATTACAGTAATAGGTACAGGGTATGTCGGACTGGTAACAGGAACCTGCTTCGCCGAAACGGGTGCAAAGGTTATCTGTGTTGACAACAACAGTGAGAAGATAGAGCAGCTCAGGAGTGGGGTTGTCCCGATTTACGAGCCGGGACTGGAAACCATGATGGTTCGTAACAGTGAAAAGGGTCTTCTCTCCTTTTCAACCTCGGTGGCAGAGTCAGTAGAAGAGTCAGAAGTTATATTTATAGCTGTTGGCACCCCGCCGGGAGAAGATGGAAGTGCTGACCTCTCCTATGTACTGCAGGTTGCCGGCGAAATTGGTCGGAGCCTTCCTGATTATGCGGTTATTGTCAACAAAAGCACTGTTCCCGTAGGCACGGCAGGCAAAGTCAAAGAGGTTGTCAGAAAGGAGCTTGATGATCGTGGTGTTGATATCGATTTTGATATAGCATCGAATCCCGAATTCCTTAAGGAGGGCGCGGCCATTCAGGATTTTCTCCGGCCCGACAGAATAGTAATAGGGGTTGACAGCGAGAGGGCCGGGAGCATAATGAGGTCTCTTTACAAGCCATTCATGCTGAACAACCACCCCATACTCTTCATGGATATTGCATCTGCAGAGCTTACCAAATACGCATCAAATGCCATGCTGGCAACCCGTATTAGCTTTATCAATGAGATAGCCAATCTCTGCGAGATGGTGGGAGCCGATATTAACCAGGTAAGAAAAGGCGTGGGAAGCGACAGCCGTATAGGCAACAAATTCATCTATGCGGGCGTCGGTTATGGTGGCTCCTGCTTTCCCAAAGATGTAAAGGCCCTTATCCGGACCGCTGCCACACTGGGTTGCGATCTCAATGTCGTAAATGCGGTTGAGAAGACCAACAACAGTCAGAAGCGGATACTTGCAGCAAAGGTGAGAAAACACCTTGACAATAGCCTGAAGGGCAAAACTATAGCCCTGTGGGGCCTATCCTTCAAGCCCCAGACCGATGATGTCAGGGAGGCGCCATCATTCACATTCATCGATGAGGTACTGTCAGAGGGAGCCTCAGTTATAGCCTATGATCCGGCAGCCATGGAAGAGACCAGAAAGGTATATGGCGACAGCATCAGGTATGCAGGTAATCCCTATGATGCATGCAGTGGTGCTGATGCACTGGTTCTTGTAACAGAGTGGCCCGAATTCAGGCTGGTCGATTTCAAACTCATAGCCGAAGCGATGAGAGGAAAAGTTCTTGTTGACGGCAGGAATATATATGACCCCGAAGAGTTAAAGACCCTGGGTTTTATATATGAAGGCATAGGAAGATAGAAGAGAAGAGAAGAGAAGAGAAGAGAAGAGAAGAGAAGAGAAGAGAGAGGCAGAGAGGCCTGAATCTCATGCACCTTACTTAATCGTATACCGAAATGAGATACAGTGGCAACAACATAGTAGTTACAGGGGGTGCTGGCTTTATCGGGTCTCACCTTTGTGAAAGGCTTCTGAGCAGGGGCAACAGGGTTGTATCGGTCGACAATTACATAACCGGTAGCCGGGAGAACATTGCCCATCTTGAAGGCGTCGGCGGGTTCAAGGCTATGGAGCATGATATCACCTCCCCTCTCTACCTTGAAGCAGACATAATCTTCAATCTTGCCTGTCCCGGCTCGCCGGTCAGCTACCAGCAAAATGCGATAAGAACCATCAAAACCTCTGTACTCGGCTCATTAAATATCCTGGGGCTTGCAAAGAGAACTGGTGCGGTTGTGGTTCAGGCATCGACAAGTGAGGTTTATGGCGATCCGGAAGTTCACCCACAGCCGGAAAGTTACTACGGAAATGTCAATCCGACAGGTCCGCGAGCCTGCTATGATGAGGGTAAAAGGTGTGCCGAGACCCTCTTTATGAGCTACCACCTTCAGCACGGAGTTGATGTCAAGATAGCCAGAATATTCAACACATACGGGCCCGGCATGATGCCTGGTGACGGGAGGGTGGTTTCCAATTTCATCATACAGGCGCTTGAAGGAAAAGATATAACCCTATATGGAGACGGCGGGCAATCGCGAAGCTTTATCTATATAGATGATATGGTTGAAGCCCTTATAAAGCTTGCATCTACCCCATACAGGTACAGTGGCCCTCTCAACATCGGGAACCCGGAAGAGATAACCATGAAGGCCCTGGCGCATAAGATTATCTCTCTTACAGGCTCTCTCTCAGCCATCACCACCCACCCTCTTCCGGCTGACGACCCTGTGAGGCGGAGGCCGGATATAGGAAAGGCGATGAGAGACCTCGACTGGGCCCCCTCAACAGATATTGAAGAGGGTTTGATGAGAACCATACACTATTTCCGGCAGATGGAGTAGTGTGAAACCGTAAACACGGAAGGGTCATCACTTACAGACAGGGGTCAGATCTGTAACAGATAAACCGCTATGCGGTCAAAAGGGCTGTTATAACCCATATTTATGCTACATTGCGAAAAATGGCATGGCAACCTCTGTCACAACAAACATAGAGATACAGTAAGATAAAAGAAGTATTATAAAGATGAAAGGCATTATTCTCGCAGGAGGCTCAGGAACAAGACTATACCCGGTAACAAAAGTTGTTTCCAAGCAGCTCTTACCGGTCTATGACAAACCGATGATCTACTATCCGTTGTCGGTACTGATGCTTGCAGGCATAAGGGAAATATTACTGATATCGACACCGAGAGATCTTCCCGCATACAGAAGTCTGCTGGGAGATGGCAGTGATATTGGCATAGAGTTGTCATATGCCGAGCAGCCCTCACCGGATGGTCTGGCACAGGCCTTTATTATCGGAGAGAGTTTTATTGGTAGCGACAATGTATGTATGATTCTTGGTGACAACATCTTTTATGGCCACGGTTTTGCCCGCCTGTTGACAGAGGCGGCAGAGCTTGAAAAGGGAGCCACCGTCTTCGGCTACTTCGTTCATGATCCGCAGCGATACGGCGTTGTTGAGTTCGACAGCAACAGAAGTGTCATCTCAATAGAAGAGAAGCCGGCAGAGCCCAGGTCAAACTATGCCGTCACGGGCCTCTATTTTTACGACAACAGTGTAGTCGGCAAGGCAAAAGGGTTAAATCCGTCGGCACGGGGAGAGCTTGAGATCACCGATCTCAACAGACTCTACCTCGAAGAGGGTACTCTGGAGGTAAAGCTTCTTGGCAGGGGTATGGCGTGGCTCGACACCGGCACAAACGAGAGTCTGCTACAGGCCTCAAACTTCATAGCCACCCTTGAGCAGAGGCAGGGTCTTAAGGCCTCCTGCATCGAGGAGATCGCATACATAAAAGGCTTTATAGATCGCCGGCAGCTTCTCTCACTTGCAGACAATTACGGCAAGAGCGACTATGCATCGTACCTGCGAAGAATTGCCGCAGACTCACACCAGCAGATATAGATTTATGAAAATTACAGCCACAGAGTTTCAGGGGTTGCTGATTGTTGAGCCCAGAATTTTCAGTGATGATCGCGGATACTTTTATGAGGTGTTCAACAGAGACAGGTTTGCCGAAAATGGTATCACATTCGATCCTGTTCAGGACAACGAATCGTTATCATCCAAAGGGGTTGTAAGGGGGCTTCACTACCAGCTCAATCCGGCCGCTCAGGCAAAGCTAATCACCGTAATAAGAGGCACCATCTACGATGTTGCGGCAGACCTCCGGCGGGGTTCCTCCACCTTCGGGAAATGGTTTGGTATTACACTTGATCATAAAGAGAAGAGGCAAATGTACATACCCAGGGGATTCGCTCATGGCTTCTCTGTATTAAGCGATTACGCTATAATACGCTACAAGTGTGACAACTACTACGAGCCGTCCCTTGAGCGCTCCATAGATCCCTTCGACAGTCATATGGGAATAGATTGGGGTATTGAGAGAGGTATGGCCACAATAAGTGATAAAGACAGGGTCGGCATACCCTTCAGCGAAGCTGAGATGAACTTCTAAAAATATGTTATGGCAGCAATAGTTGTTACAGGGGCAAAGGGTCAGCTTGGCATGGAACTACGGGATCTTTCAACATCGTATGCAGGGTATGACTTCCTCTTCACAGACATTGACGCCCTCGACATCACAGAGAGCGATGCTGTAAAGAGGTATATTGAGAGGCGTTCACCCTCATGGATAATCAACTGCGCCTCCTATACGGCCGTCGATGAGGCTGAGAATGACCGGGAGAGAGCCTTTGCTGTGAATGCCGGTGGTGTTGCCAATATTGCAAGTGCCATAAAGGGCAGTAACTGCCGCCTTATTCATCTCTCTACCGATTATGTTTTTGATGGAACCTCAAACATACCGCTTACCGAGAACGACACTCCCAATCCCCGCACCATATATGGTAAAAGCAAGTTGGAAGGCGAGCGCGAGGCACTGAACCACCCCTTCACCATGGTTGTAAGAACATCATGGCTCTACTCCCGTTATGGAAACAATTTTGTCAAAACCATGCTCAAAATAATGTCAGGTGGCGATAACCCGAAGGTCGTTATAGATCAGACCGGAAGCCCTACATGGGCCAGGGGTCTGGCAATCTTTTTGATTGGAGTTGTCTCCGACGCCATAAAAAACAGGAGACCCATGATACCCGGTATATACAACTATTCAGATGAAGGTGTTGCCAGCTGGTATGACATAGCGGTCGCAATAGCATCAAAATGTCATCCGGAGAGAGAGGTTACTCCCTGCCTGACAAGTGACTTCTCCGGTAAGGCTGAAAGGCCGGCCTACACCCTTCTCTACAAAAAGAAGGTAAAGGAGAGCTTCGATATAACCATCCACCACTGGAGAGAGAGCCTTGTCGCCATGCTTAAGTCATATGGTTATGACTGACAACAGATTGCAGAGATATAGCAGGAACCGGCACCCTGTTGCCCGGGTACTTTAATCAGAGTCACTTCCCCGGCAGTACGGAACAGGCCGGGGCATGCCGGCAGAGCGGTGCCAACTATATTAAAGATATATAACATGAGCAGTTATTCTATTTCAGATGTAAGAGAGCGGGCAGAGAGATGGCTCGAACCCGGGTTTGATGATCAAACCAGGTCGGCTGTAAAGCTTATGCTCGAGGGTGATGAAAACCTGCTTACAGATGCATTTTACAATGATCTGGAGTTTGGAACCGGCGGTATGCGCGGAGTAATGGGGGTCGGCACCAACAGGATGAACAGATACACCGTAGGGATGGCCGCTCAGGGTCAGGCCAACTACATAAGAAAAGTGTTTGGTGATGGTGAGCACAGCGTTGCAATAGCATACGACTGTCGGCTAAACAGCCCTCTCTTCGCCAAAACGGCTGCGTCAATTTTTTCTGCCAACGGGTTTATAGTCTACCTTTTCGATGATATCAGGCCCACCCCCATGCTCTCTTTTGCCATCAGAGATCTGGGGTGTAAAGGAGGCGTTGTAATAACCGCATCACACAACCCTCCCGAGTATAACGGATATAAGGCCTACTGGGATGACGGAGGTCAGGTGGTACCCCCTCACGACAACGGAATAATTAAAGAGGTCAGAAGCATCAAGTCTGTCTCTGATATCTCTTTTCCTGAAAACAGTTCAGGCCCTGTGGGTCAGATAGTGTCACTGGGTTCCGAAACCGACAGAAGATATATTGAAACTGTTGCATCGTTAAGCCTAACCCCCCATATAACAGAGAAGCACACCTCGATGGGGATAGTTTTTACCCCGATACATGGAACCACTGCCATGATAGGCCCTGCAGTATTGAGGCGTTTCGGTTTCAGCAACATAACAGGAGTACCGGAGCAGGATATACCTGACGGTAACTTCCCGACTGTAAAATCGCCCAACCCTGAAGAGCCGGAGGCTCTCAGCATGGCCATCAGAAAGGCTGAAGAGAGCGAAGCGGTTATCGTTATGGCTACCGATCCCGACGGAGACCGTCTGGGTGTTGCTGTAAGAGAGAGCGACAACAGCTTCACCCTTCTTAACGGTAACGAGACAGCTGCCCTGCTCACCTGGCATATAGTTTCACAGATGAGCAGCAACGGTTTATTAAAAGGCAATGAATTCATTATAAAGACCATAGTAACATCCGAACTTATAGCCGGTATTGCCAATGACTATGGAGTTAAGTGCTTCGATGTACTGACCGGTTTCAAATATTTTGCATGGCTCATACGAAAGCTTGAGGGGAAGATGAAGTATATAGGGGGCGGCGAAGAGAGTTTCGGTTATCTTCCAGGCGACTATATCAGAGATAAAGATGGTCCGGCATCCTGCGCATTGATGGCAGAGATAGCTGCGATTGCAGAATCGCAGGGCAAGAGTGTAACAGGCCTGCTTGATGATATATGGTTGCGTCACGGTCTCTGGCGCGAGCGACTTGTCAATATGGTGCTTAAAGGCATTGACGGTGCCGCCACTATAGGAAAAATGATGGACGATTACCGGAACAATTCTCCGTCAGAGATTGCCGGAAGCCCGGTAATACAGATAAAAGATTACCTGACCCTTGTAACCTCCGATATTGTGAGCGGCACAAAAAGCTCTATTGACTCAATGCCATCGAATGTGTTGCAGTTTCAACTGGCAGATGGTTCACTCATCTCTGTAAGACCATCGGGCACCGAGCCGAAAATCAAATTCTATATCAGTGTAAATGGACGACCCGGCTCTTCTCAGGAGCTGAAGACCATGAAGAATGAACTTGAGAGGCGGATAGACACTATTATTGAGGATATGAAGATATAGGGCTACTCCCCTACTATCTTTACAAGCACCCTCTTATCCCTTTTTCCGTCAAACTCACCGTAGAATATCTGCTCCCATCTTCCAAAGTCGGGAGCTCCTCCGGTAATCGCGACAACCACCTCCCTGCCCATTATTGTACGCTTAAGGTGTGCGTCGGCATTATCTTCAAATCCATTATGCCGGTATTGAGAGTGAGGTTTCTCCGGGGCAAGCTTTTCCAGCCACACCTCGAAGTCATGATGCAGCCCGCTCTCATCATCATTTATGAAAACGCTCGATGTAATATGCATTGAATTGACAAGCACCAGTCCCTCTTTAACCCCACTCTCCCTTATGCACCTCTCCACCTCCGGAGTGATATTGAGAAGTGCTCTTCTTGTTGGGGTATTGTAGACAAGTTCTTTCCTGAATGATTTCATAGTATGCAGATAGTTTTGGTTAAGCCGTAAATTAAATAATATTTTGCCACCGGGTACAACCCTTCTCTCAACAGCATCACATCTAATGCCATGTAGCAGAGAGCAAGTTTTGCACAGTGCTTATCTCGACATAGCTGGGGCCTATCTGTTTGCCGAAGTTACCAGCTACAATTGCGACAAGATCTGAGTAGATCAGCTCCTTTTTCTCAACAAGTCGTGTGAGGGCTATCTTTGTAAACCCCTTTGTCGATTCGCTTTTCTCAATATAGTCGGGATGCACCCCGTAGCGCAGGTTAAGGCGGCGTGTAACGCGATAGTTGTAGCACTGTGCATATATAGGCACCTTACCCCTGAAGGCAGCTATAAATCGCACGGTTTTCCCGGTATCTGTATCGGTAATGATAGCCTTGACACCAAGTTTTTCTATAGCAATTACAGCGGTACGCGACAGGAACACCGATATCTGGTTGTCGGTCGGAATAACATCGCCCTCAAGGTCATATGGTCTGTTTCGTTCAGTTTCTGCAGCAATTCGCACCATCGTCTCAACCGACTCCAGGGGGTATTTACCCACCGTTGTCTCACCGCTAAGCATTATTGCATCGGTCCCTGAGAAAATAGCGGTAGCTATATCGGTAACCTCAGCTCTTGTAGGTCGTGGATTCCTGATCATAGAGTGCAGCATCTGGGTTGCCACAATGACCACCTTCTTGAAAAGGAGGCACTGCTTTATCAATGCCGCCTGTATACTTGGTATCTTTTCTGCAGGAATCTCAATTGCGAGGTCTCCCCTTGCTATCATAATGCCAAAAACATGGGGCAGTATCTCCCTGATATTATCGACACCCTCCTGGTTTTCAATTTTGGCAATGATCTTTATATTGCTATTGTACTCATCAAGAAGAGATTGTATCTCAATTACATCCTGTTCATTTCTCACAAAAGAGTGTGCAATAAAATCTATTTTATGTTCAACACTGAACCTTATATACTCCCTGTCCTTCTCTGTGAGAGAGGGCAGGCCGGTAATTACACCGGGCAGATTTACGCTCTTTCTACCCTTGATAACGCCGGGGTTATCAACATGGCAGAGCAGGTAATCGGAATGGTTCTCCTTTACTGTCAATGAAATATCGCCATCGTCGATCAGGATTTTCCCCCCTTGGTCAAGTTTATCGGTTACCCCCTCATAGTCTATATAGAGGCACTCCTTTGTAGTGGGAGTATTTCGCTTTCCAACAACCTTTATAATCTGTCCTTTTTCCACCTCAAGGTCAAGATCAGAATGGTTGGTGCGAACCTCCGGACCCTTGGTGTCTATCATAATTGGTATTCTGTCAGAAACCTCCCTTACATTGTTTATAAGTCTCAGTGTATCGTCAGGAGTCTGGTGTGCTGTATTTATTCGCACCACATCCATGCCGGCCTCGTGAAGGCTGCTGATAAACTCAGGTTCGCAGCGCCGATCTGAAATAGTGGCTATTATCTTTGTCAGCTTCTTCATTCAAATAGTGTTATTGGTTATCTATTGCAAATGTAGTTGTTATTATGACAACAGGCCGCACATAAAAACCTTCTGTCGGTAATTGCGGTAGCGAGGCTCAGTAGCGCCCGGACGCCTCCTCACTATCCGGGGCAGCCATATTATTCTCTCAGTTAATCTAACCGGTGAAGTATTTGTCAGAAAAATTGACCAGTGAGAGTTTTTCCGTAGCGCGTGTTACAGCAGTATAGAGCCATCTGAGGTAGTCTGACGCCGGCTCCTGTCTATTAAAGTGTCCCTGATCTATGAACACCCTCTTCCATTGTCCTCCCTGAGCCTTGTGGCAGGTTACTGCATATGCGAACTTCACCTGCAGAGCGTTAAACCAGGGGTCATTCCGTATAGCCTCCCACTGCTTTCGCCTTGACCTTATATGTGAGTAGTCTTCAGCCACAGAGTGATAGAGCTCGCGCACCTTTTCAGAAGGCAGCGACGGAGAGTCAGAGTTAAGCGTATCCAAAACAACCCAGGCATCCACTCCGGCCTGATAGTCGGGAAACCACAGGCTCATCTCTGCAAATCGGAGTCCATACCGCTCCTCACACTTTTTTACTCGCTGTACTTCAGCCACATCACCATTAGCTATAAATGCGGCACCATCTTCCCCTCCACTTTCATCAAGCCAGAAGTAGTTATTCTTGACAACCATAAGAAGGTCGCCGGCAGAGACCTCCTCATCACGGAAAAAAATTGTTCTTCGTATCCCGTTGTTATAGACATTTGCCAGGCGGTTTGAGTTTACAACCACCACAGTATCCTCCACCCCCTTGGAGTTATAGGCATCATTCAGAGAGTCAGTCAAATCTTCTCCACTTATTCTCTCTATATCATCAAATCCCTCCGCAATCAACTCTGGTGTTGACCATACACCGCTATCAATAGTGCTTCGCAGGGCAGTAGCATTTACCAGTATTCCGGACAATTCCGACTGCCTTACAACATCTCTCAGTTCCCGTGACACCACATTGTAACCGCTGAGGCTAATACCATAAGTATCGAGTGCAGGACTGAGCCGTGATCCTACTGGTGGAAGCTGGGCGGTATCGCCTGCAAGCAGAAGTTTGCAACCGGCACCGGAGTAGACATACTCAAGCAGGTCTGAAAGAAGATTGCCACTTCCGAAGTTACTGCCATCAGATCTGTCAGATCCGATCATAGAGGCCTCGTCGACTATAAAGAGGGTATCTTTGTGCAGGTTGCGATCAAGCACAAAGGTGCCCACGCCCTCCCTGGCTGACTTCTGTCTGTAAATTTTCTTATGTATGGTATAGGATTTGCTGGCTGCAAAATGAGCGAGCACTTTTGCTGCTCTTCCCGTTGGTGCCAGGAGCACAGACTTCAACCGCAGCGCGGCCAGGCCCTTCACAAGGGCACTTATCAGGCTGGTTTTGCCGGTTCCGGCATAGCCGGCAAGGATAAAGAGAGAGCGGGACCGCTTCTCTGCAACGAATTCAGAGATAGCATCAACAGTCTCTTTCTGGTCGCCGGTAGGTGTGTGGTCCAGGTTTGCAAGCAGCAGCTCTGCAACTTTATATTGTCTCATGTGGAAATAAAGAGGGGGTATAGGTTTGGTACATCGGTTTTTTTTGTAATTTTGCATGCAAACTTACTAAACTATTTAATAACAACATAGCAATGAGAATCGTAATCAATATTTTACTGACCCTTGTTATCATAACTCTCGGTTATCTTCTCTATGAGAGTGTAATGGAGCCCATTCGTTTCAATCAGGAAAAAGACAAGAGAGAGGCTGCGATAATTGAGAGGCTTATCGATATCAGGAGTGCGCAGGTGCTTTACCGGGGAAAATATGGCAGTTATACAGGCAGCTTCGACACCCTTATAGATTTCATAAAGTATGACTCCATACCCATTGTATTCAGGAGAGGGCAGTTGACCGATGAGCAGCTGGAAAGGGGAATGACTGAGGCTGAAGGCATAAGGAGAGGGTTCATTGTGCGTGATACAGCCTTCACAACCATAACCGACTCCATTTTCAAAACAAGCTATCCGATAGACTCCATGAGGTATGTCCCTTATGCAGGTGGTGCTGAGTTTAATCTGGAGGCCGGTGTTGTTGAGACAGCCTCAAGGGTATCTGTACGGGTATTTGAGGCCTCCGTTCTGAATGATGTATTCCTGAGAGACCTTGACAGGCAGCAGGTTATAAACTACAATGAGCTTCGCTCCGAGATTGTTGGTTTTCCCGGCCTCAGGGTTGGCAACATCAACACCCCCAATAACAACGCTGGTAATTGGGAGAATTAACCAGAAACTCAGAATGCCTTTTACTGAATATTTCGATGAGAGGCTGGATATAAAATCTACTGATAAGTATGAGATATCCATCCAGGTCAGCCTGGATGGATTTTATTATGCCCTTTTCGAGAGGAGTTATAGGCGTGTGGTGTTATTCCGGGCCCATGAGCCTGAAGGAAGCAGGCTTTTTTCTTTAAGGGACATTGACTCCTTTTTCAGGGAGGACCAGTTCCTTTCGAAAGATTACTCCCGCCTGTCGCTGATGACGCCCGTAAACCATTTCACCCTTATTCCTGCCCCGCTTTATGATCCGGCCCTGAAAGAGGAGTATTACCGTCTCAACTGCCCCGGTGACGAGTCGCTCTGCGTAATGGCAAACAGTTTACCCTCAAGCCGTGTCATTCTGGTATATGCTGCCAGCCGTGATATTTGTGATCTTGTGTCAAGGCACTTTCCCGGAGATGAGCCTGAGCATCAACTAAGGCACCTTATAGAGAATCTGGTTAACAACAGAGAGTCGCCTGATACTCCTCTGCTGCATATCAATGCAGAACATGGTTTTATAGATATAGTAGTTATCACCTCGGGCGGTGAGCTGAAGTTGTGCAACAGTTACCCCTGCAGCAACCGGTCCGATTTTATATACTATGCCCTTTCTGCAGCCAGAAGCGAAGGGTTTCCGTCAGACGGAATGGTAAGAATCAGTGGTATTACCGCCTCCTATGGTGATATAGCCCGCGAGCTTGCACCCTATTTCTCTGATACAGCAAGCTCTACCCTTTGCGATAACATCAGTTTAATGGAGGGGTGTCCCGATCATATCAGAGAGAGGCACACAACACTTTTTTCCAGCTTCACTTGCGAATAATAGGAGGCAAATATCGGGGAAGGGGTATTTCGCCCCCACGCAACATAAAGGCCAGACCAACAACTGACTTTGCGAGAGAGGGCCTATTCAATATCCTTGCCAACAGTTTTGATTTCTCCACTCTGTCGGTTCTTGATCTATTCTCCGGCACCGGGTCTATAAGCTACGAATTTGCCTCCAGGGGTGCTTCTCATGTAGAGCTGGTAGAGATAGAGAGAGTCAACTTCCGTTTCATCACAGATACCGTCAGGAAGCTGGGGTTTACATCGATAAGGCCCCACAATTGCGATGTAAGAAGTTATCTTCAGCGAGGCAGTGGCAGTTTTGATATAATATTTGCCGATCCGCCCTATGATCTTCCCTGGGGAGGTGATATCCCGGAAATGGTAAAAAAAAGTGGTTTACTGCATATTGAAGGGCTTCTGATCGTCGAGCACAGCGCCCGCAGCACCCCGGGATTATCTGATTATATTGTCGATAGAAGAAGGTATGGGAATGTCAACTTCACCTTTTTCCGATTCCCCCAAAACGAAATAGCAGGTTAGGGATAAAAAAAAAACGGTCAATCCGTTTGACAATAAGAAAAAAGATATATTTTTGCATCGCGATTGAAAGCAACGGTGCGGTAGTTCAGTTTGGTTAGAATATCGGCCTGTCACGCCGGGGGTCGCGGGTTCGAGTCCCGTCCGCACCGCAAACTGAAACAAAAAGCCACGCATAGCGTGGCTTTCTCTTTTTACACCAGAGGCGTTGGCGATTTTTCGCCATAAGCCTGAAGGGGTAAAAAGAGAGTGTAGCTGCGCCAGCAGCTATTTTTGTTTCAGTTTGCAGGGTAACCAGTGGAGGAAAGGGAC
>SLNP01000128.1 GCA_007132995.1 Bacteroidales bacterium
AGAACTTCAAACATCAACGCTCTCATCTGCCTAATGGGTCAGTGTCGTAATTTGCTTTACTCATCGCCATCTCTTTTTCCCGGACTTCGCCTACGCCGGCCTTTTAATCGACTCGCTGATTACGCAGGACTGCTCGTGAGATGGATCTGTCTTACATGCTCACAACACAACCCGTAATAAGAGATGCGGCACATTATGCATGATCACTACACAACCCGTACTGGGAGTCCGCGTGCATTTTTCCCGAAATATCTTAAAGCTTTTTTTAGTGCGAGCGCAGCGAGCACCCTAAACCATAATCAAATAACCGTATAACCGAATAACCATTACTAAGATAGTTGCGTACAACCGATCACCGGCCGGAGGCGACAGCCGACGGCACTAATGACCAGTCACCAATCACCAATTACCAGCGAGCGTTAGCGAGCAGAGGCGGCACCAGCCGCCATTTTTTACTGATTACTGATTACAATGGCGAACAAAGTGAGCCATCGGGCGCCAGCCCGTGAACCGAGCCCTACCTTTCAAGGTAGCTCATAAGCACTCCCATCGCCTCGTCCATGTCGTTGCCAAAAGTGAGAATGCCACCCTGATCGCCTCCCATTATCACGATTCTCTTCTCTATAACATCTGACTCTTTGAATAGGCGGAGTATTTCGAGTGCCAACCCCTGGGTTCCGTACTCCATCTCATCAGAGGTGGTGGGAAGTTTATCTTTAAGTTCGCGCCACAGCTCTGCCTCATGAGCATGTACAATCGCGTTTGTATCCGGATCCGACATGTATATTGCGGCATGGCTGAGCGATTCTGACGAAGCCTTCAGTGGTCCGGTACACATTATAGCATTATCCTCAATATTGCTTGAGGTGACCTTTACATAGTGACCAGGTTCCAGTTCCGGAATATCGCCAGTTGCCGAGCCGGTAATGATAAACTGGTTGCCGCGACCGATTCGCATGCTTATATTTCCAAAGCCAACACCGTTCTCATATGCTCCAATAAGATCCATATTGAAGAGAACCTCCCGCCAGTGGTTAATAATCTCATACTGCTCATCGGTAATGGCGGCACCTGTCTGGTTCCAGTAACAGTTGAATTTGACTACCCCTTCCATCATTTTACTCTATATCCGGCACTTCAGGTGCCACAATTGCAGACCGCAAGGCGGCATAGGCCGCATACCATACTGCTGTTCGGCACCAACAGATTGTAAAATTACAAATTATAATGTTAATCCCGGACAGATCAGAATATGCTATTAAATATAAAGGGTGTACGGCCCTGATGCTGTTGTGATTCAGCGGAGATGTCTAACCGACTGTCGGTAGCTGTAGCCGGCCTCTCTTTTGTTGCCCCTTACGGCCAGGCGTTATTTTATAAGAATACCATCAAATATAATATCGAGCACACCATCAATGCGGCTCTTCATATCAATATTCTTCTTTTTCCAGAAGAGGGGCACTTCAAGTCCCTTCAGCGCGGTCTGTATTGTCATTGCTGTAAATTCGCTGTTACTGGTTATGAAGAGTCCCCTGCGAACCCCGGTGTAGATGATAAGGCGTAGAATGGCAAGCTCCTCTCTGTCGTAGCTAGCTCTTACCCTCTCTATAAAGTCGAAGTGATCAAGATCTTTGTCAAATATTGCATTATAGTAGTTTGAGAGGTTTTCGAACGCCTTCATCCTGACATATACATAAGCTCTCATTTTATCGATAGGAGAGTCGGCGCTTTTTATGGCTGCAGTTAGCTGGTTTCTAAGAATGTTGGCCTCATTAAGCACCACAGCTTCGAAAATATCCTCTTTACCTTTGTAGTAGTAGTAGATAGAACTTTTGCCCTTTTGGAGGGCGCGTGCTATCTCTTCCATGGTGGTTTTACGGAACCCGTACCGACTGAATATTTCGCCGGCAGCCGATATTATCTTTTCTCTAAAAGCTTCTTTGTTAACCATATATATGAGCTTGTTAAATCTCTCATCTATATGGTACAAATATAATGTATTCTGGAATTAATGCAATAAAATAGACTCAAATGGTCGATTATTCGATTTCTCTCTTGTTTGCGGCCGCTTTCATAAGCAGCTTTACTACCATTATACCTCCGGCAAGAATAAAGGGAACGCTCAGCCACTGACCCATATTGAGCCTCATGGTTGCCTCGAAGGCGACCTGATCTTCCTTTATAAATTCAATCAGGAATCTGGCAGAGAAGAGTACAACAAGGAATATGCTGAAGATCAAACCTGGAATAACCTTTCCCTTCTTTCGCCAGTATATGAACATAAGCAGTGCGAAGAGAGCCAGATAGGCCAGCGCCTCGTATATTTGGGTGGGGTGTTTCCCCATGAAAGGCGAATCTGGCACCACAACGAAGCCCCAACGGTTTAGCTGGGCCAGGGGCGCCCCATCGAGCTTCATGAATTCGAGAGCCTCTTGCGAAGAAAGTATGCCGGGCATGTCACGCAGGAATACAAATGCCCATGGCAGGCTTGTCTCCACACCATATATCTCTGAGTTCATCAGGTTACCGAATCTCACACAGGCACCTGCAAGGGCTATGACTATTACAACGCGGTCCAGTATCCATATGTAGGGCTTTCTCTCCTTTTTGGCAAATAGCCATAGGGCTATCAGTATTCCGAAGGCCGCTCCGTGGCTCGCCAGACCTCCTCTCCATATTTTGAGTATTTCGAACGGGTTTCTGAAGTAATATTCCGGCTCGTAAAAAAAGGTGTGCCCCAGCCTGGCTCCTACTACTGTGGCAACTACCATATATATTGTTAACCGGTCAAGCACCTTGTCACTGATACCTTCATTACGAAATATTCTTCTTATCACAATATAGGCCAGAAAAAAACCGGCAGCAAATAGAAGGCCGTACCACCTGATGGTGAGAGGTCCCAGTTCGAACAGCACAGGGTCCGGATTCCAGAAGATAACCTGATACAACATGTCAAATAGTTATTAAATTCTGACCAAAGGTATAAAAGTAGGCTGAGTTTTTTCCAATCGGGGCACATTATGTATTTATGTTTACATACCCGGTCCCGCCTGAACAGTACAGACCTTACAGCATTAAGGCTATTTATATAACTCAGTGGCAATAAAAAAAAAATGGAGTAAGTTTGTACATTTGCCACCCGGGGCTGTATAGTTGATGGGATCTTACCTGACGCCACAGCAACCTGGCAGAGAAACGATGGTATGATATCTATTTACAGGGCAGCTATAATAATGAGGCACTCTCTCCCTGCCGGCTCATGCCGCACCGGCAAGGTGCTCTTTTTTGCCTTGATTATGGCGGTACTCTCTTCGTGTGCCAGGCCCGGTTCACCCTCAGGAGGGCCCCGCGACACCGACCCACCCAGGGTTGAGAGCAGTACGCCTGAAAACGGAGCTATAAATTTCAGTGGCGACAGGATATCTGTCACCTTCAATGAGTTTGTAGAGCTGCACCAGATACAGGAGAAGTTCATGGTTTCGCCTCTGCTTGAAGAGCGACCCCGTGTAACGATGCGCGGGCGTACCATGATAATTGATTTTGAAGAGGAATTCCGTGAAAACACTACCTATACACTCTATTTTCAGGATGCTATACGAGACCTTAACGAGGGCAACATTCTGGAGAATTACCGGTTCTCCTTTTCAACAGGCGATTATCTCGACTCACTCTCCATTGCCGGAAATGTTTATGATGCCCTTACCCTTGAGGCCTGGGAGAGCTATCTGGTAATGCTTTACAGCAATTTGGCAGACAGCGCTCCAATTGCGGAGGCACCCGATTATCTGGCTCTTTCCGGGCGCGATGGCTATTTCCGGATAGATAATATCAGGCCGGGAAGATACCGCCTCTATGCCCTTGGCGATGATAACAACAATAGGCGATATGAGCCGGGTTCCGAGAGGTTTGCCTTCTACAGCGACACCATCGAGATAACTCCCGGTACCCACTACATGCCTCCACCTGTCGATACCGACACCATCGATACCCTGCTGGCCGATACTCTTGTTACAGACACACTGGCTGTAGATGCCCGTCTTATGGCAGAGCAGGAAGGGCATGTCGCAGATACTGTTGTGCCTGAGGGTAATGGTTACAGCCTCTATCTTTTTCAGCAACCCCGCACACGGCATTTCCTCACTTCCTCTCAGCGGTTATCAGCGAATGTGATAAGATATACCCTCTCGACAGATCCCGACACAACCGATTTCACATTTACCATCAAGGGTGAGGATGAGGTGGCACATGCTGTTGAGTATAACGCCTCACGCGACACTATTACAGTCTGGCTTCTTGACTCAACCCATTACAACCAGCCCATTATTAACAGTGTGGTAACCTATCCGTTTACCGACACAGTACCACGCACCGTTGTGAGAAGAGACACCATACCTGTGCGGTTCTCTCCGCCGCGGGGTTACAGGCCTGTTACAGAGAGGAGTGTAGGTATTACCTCCGATATTATCCGCACCGGAATACATCCGGGGCGCTCAATAACCCTCAGCCCTGACCTGCCTCTCAGATCATTCAATAGCGACCGGATAAAAGTTGTAGAGGCGACCGATACCCTGCTTACACCGAAGCCCGTCGATATAGTTTTCGATGAGAGCCTTCCCAGGAAGCTGGTGATACTCCAGTCACTTCCTGAAGAGACCGACTACCTGTTGATACTGGACAGCGCTGCGGTAGAGTCTCTCTATGGCACTTTTAATGATTCGCTGGCGCTTCCCTTCAGGGTCAGGCCGGCCGGTGCGTACGGCTCACTCAGGGTGAACCTGGATGGCTACAGCGGATCTGTTGTGGTACAGCTGCTTAATCGTAGTGAGGATCTTATTCAGGAGAAGAGGCTTACCTCTCCCGGTAATGTTACCTTCTCATTTTTAGATGAGGCGATGTACCGTCTGCGCGTTATTTACGACACCGACGGCAATGGGAAGTTTACCCCCGGCAACTTCCTGAAGGGGCTGGAGCCAGAGAAGGTCTCCTATTTTCCCACAGAACTGGATGTCAAATCGAACTGGGATCTGATAGAGGACTGGGACATCAGTGTCAAGAGGTATAAGTCCATTATACTCCGTTCGCAGCGCCCCCTTCGTCGCTGATCAGTGAGGTATCCCCCTTGCGGCGACCCTCACTCTGTTGTTTTGGTTTGGAAAAGCATGCCCTGTTGCAGCAGATTTACTATTTTTATGACAACTTAATGAGCGGTGCATGACACTATGGCGAAGACAGACTTGGTAGCAGGTATTGATATAGGTGGAACCACCACCTCTTTTGGACTTATTGACAGACAAGGTAATATCATTGCCCGCTCTTCCGTTCCGACCGAGGGAGGGATACAGCCCGGAAGATTTGTTAATCTTCTATATGACAGAATAATGGCGCTGATGGTTTCTTCCTCCTCCACCCATCGGCTTAAGGGGTTTGGCATTGGCGCTGCCGGCGCCAACAGCAAGACAGGCATTATCGAAGATCCGCCAAACCTGAGCTGGAAGGGTAAGGTTCCTCTTGCCTCGCTCTTCACAAGTTTAAGTGGTCTTCCCGCTCTCGTTACCAATGACGCAAATGCCGCCGCCGCTGGTGAGATGAACTATGGAGCCGCCAGGAGGATGTCGCATTTTGCGGTTATCACCATCGGCACCGGAATAGGAAGTGGGGTGGTTATCGATGGTAAGATAATTACCGGTGAGAGAGGCCTGGCAGGAGAGTTTGGACATACCAGGGCTGCAGGAACAACAGGCCTTCGCAGATGTGGCTGTGGCAGTGATGGGTGTCTTGAGACCTACACCTCTGTGCCCGGACTGTTGCTTACAGCCAGGGAACTTCTTGATGAGAGTGGCAGTAGCGGCTATTCCGGGCTCCTGTCCACCGGGGATATTACAGGAGAGCTTCTCTATCAGGCGGCTTTGAAGAGAGACAGGGTAGCTATAGAGGCATACAGGCGTACAGGTACCATACTGGGAACCGCTATAGCCAATCTGGCGCTTATAACAGATCCTGAAGCCATAATACTGTTCGGGGGCATGACCAATGCCGGGAAATACCTTTTTGATCCGGTAATGGAAGCGATGAACAGAGGTCTGCTTGCCCGGCAGCGCGGTGAGATAGCCCTTCTTGCGTCGGGTCTTGATGGCGATAGCGCCGGCATACTTGGTGCCGCCTCGCTGTTCCGGGCAGAGATGAGGCAGAAAGCTTAGCAACAGATGTGGAGAGCGGCAGCAAAATTCCACTCTACATTATAGAGAACAAGTGAAATATGACCAAAATAAAACCTCTCTGTTATGCCTGAATTTCAACTTTTAATGAACAAGGTGCTGGGACTCCTCTTTATGATTCTGGTGTTTTCGATAGCCTATGCCTATCTCAAGCCTCATCAGATGCATCGTAAGCGCCCCCTCTCAACCTTTATCCTCAAGGCCAGTTATCTGATCTACCTTCTGGTTCTTCTTGGAATAGTCTTTATGGCCAGCTTTTACAGAGAGGGGTTAAGTGATGTATTTCATGATATAAAGTTTTTCGGCTTTCTCATTGTGCTTTTTGCCCCCACAATCGGAATATTTGCCCGGAAAATGAGCTATTTTATGAAGAAGAGGGAGAGCTACAACTACTTCTTCACGGTTGTAAACATACTATCTATAGCGGCTCTTATTGTCATGTATATTTTCTGATTTACCTTTTAGGCATACCCCATATTCGACCATTCGACCCATTTCCTCAAATGGTCAAGAATGATTAACTTTATAGCAAACTAATAAGTGTGGGGTATGATAAGAGAGAGACTAATAGGTTACATTGAAGAGAGCATTGTAAAGAGCTGGAATGTTGAAGCTTTATCAAATTACCGTGAGAAGGGCTACACCTATCGCGAAATTGCTGAGAAAATATTGCAGTTGCATATAGCCTTTGAATTTTATGGTATTAAAGAGGGCGACAAGATTGCGCTGCTGGGGAAGAATTCCGCGCACTGGTGTATCACCTATCTGGCTGTAGTTACTTATGGGGCTGTAATTGTGCCGGTTCTGCCCGATTTCAAGCCCGATGATGCAGCCAACATCATTAACCACTCCGACTCGGTGCTGCTCTTTACCGATGAGAAGCTTTGGGAAAGCCTTAGTCCTGAGAAGCTTCCGGCGCTCAAGGGGATCTTTTCGCTCGAGGACTTCGGGCTGATTATGGCCCGTGATAAAAGGATAGAAGCAGGGTTTGCTTCCGTGGCTGAAAGTTACTCAAAGCGATATCCTGAGCTGAAGCCGGAGCATATCAGGTTTGCCTCTACCACCAACGATAAGCTGGCGGTTATAAGCTATACATCGGGAACCACCGGCTTTTCAAAAGGGGTTATGGTAAACCACAACACCCTGGCTGCCAATGTACGGTTTGCGCAGAAGCATATGCCACTTGAAACGGGCGACCCGGTAGTCTCTTTTCTGCCGCTGGCACACACCTACGGGTGCGCATTCGAATTTCTCTTCCCCTTTACTTACGGATGCCACATAACAATACTAACAAAAACACCCTCACCGCAGATTATTCTGCAGGCCTTTGGAGAAATTAAACCGCGGCTTATTCTGTCGGTGCCCCTGGTAATAGAGAAGATCTACAAGAAGAGGCTGCTGCCGGTTATCAGCAAGCCGCATATGAAGCTGCTGCTGGCTATTCCCGGTATTAACAAATTGCTGCACAAAAAGATAAGAGAGACCCTAGATAATAGTTTCGGAGGACGCTTCAAGGAGGTTGTAATAGGAGGCGCAGCCCTTAATCCAGATGCTGAGCGGTTCTTCAGGAAAATAGGTTTCCGTTTTACTGTCGGATATGGGATGACAGAGTGCGGCCCCCTTATCAGCTATGCATCATGGGATACGACAAAACTTGGTGCTTCGGGGCGGGCTGTTGATACTATGGAAGTAAAGATAGATGACCCTGATCCCGTAACCGGCATAGGGGAGATAGTTCTTCGCGGTGAAAATGTTATGGATGGATACTATAAGAATGAGTTGGCTACAAATGAGGTGATTGATTCAGAAGGGTGGATGCATACCGGCGATCTGGGACTAATTGACAGCGAGGGCAACATATTTATCAAGGGGAGAATAAAGAACATGATTCTCGATGCCTCGGGTAAGAATATCTACCCTGAAGAGATAGAGGCCCTCTACAACAATGAGTATCTTATAGCCGAATCGGTTGTTATCCGCGAAAATGGAAAGCTTATCGCACTGCTGCATCCTGACTATGAGGTAAAGTCCAGAGATGGTATCGGAGATGAAAAGATGGCAGAGCTGTTTGAGCAGTCAAGAAAGAGTATTAATGAGAGGCTCCCCTCCCACATGGCTGTTAGCAAGGTGAGGGTTCATACGGAAGAGTTTGTAAAGACACCCAAAAGGAGTATCAGGCGGTTCCTCTATACCGAAAAGTGAAAGTATTGTTTCATCGGCCACATTAACCGCCTTTTTCATGTCGCCTCTTTTTTGGTTGGTGGTTTACCCACAGTGATGTAACTTGCGGTACATACTATATTGAATAATTCATGAAGCGACATATTATAATAGTTGCAGGTGGGTCTGGCAGCCGGATGGGGGCAGAGCTGCCAAAACAGTTTCTGCTGCTCGGGGGGCGTCCTGTGCTTATGCATACCCTTGAGCGATTCCGTAACTTTGATAAAGATGCCGACATTTTACTGGTACTCCCTTCCTCCGAAATATCACGCTGGAGCTCCATGATCAGCAAGCACAACTTTGCCGTTACTCATGAGGTTGTTGAGGGTGGCAGTGAGCGGTTTTTCTCTGTCAGGAACGGCCTTGCTGCCATTAATGCCGGAGACAGCGATCTGGTGGCTATTCACGATGGGGTCAGGCCTCTGGTGTCGCACGCTGTTGTTGAGAGCTCCTTTGCCGCAGCGGCAGAGCATGGTGCTGCTATACCGGTAGTTGAGCCTTCCGAATCGGTAAGGGTAATAACCCTCAAAGGCAGTATGGCTGTTAACCGTGACACTATCAGGCTGGTGCAGACCCCGCAGGTGTTCCGTTACCGGCTAATTGCATCGGCTTATCAGCAGCAGTACCGTGACTCCTTTACAGACGATGCTTCGGTGGCTGAGGCTGCCGGCAATGAAATTGTGCTTGTAGAGGGCAACCGTGAGAATATAAAGATTACCACTCCGGTCGACCTCCTTTTGGCTGAAATGTTTATGAGGTCTGCCGGTGATTCTGCCGGGAGGTGAGTTCCTCCCCTTCAGGGCATAACTATTAAAGAATTGACAAGGCTGACTTCAGAAATTCTTAAATTCGCATAGAGATAAACCAACAGGCAGTGACATGATAAGAAGAACTATATTGGCAGCCTTTCTGGCCATTATGCTTACAGGCTGTGCAGAGGTGCTTCAGGTTTTGGAGAGCGTTTCATCCGCACCCCTTACCGAGCAGGAGGTGGCCGACGGCCTTAAAGAGGCTCTTATAACCGGGGCAGGCAATGCTGCCGGGGTACTGTCGGCTGAAGATGGCTACTATGGCAATATGGCATTAAGGATTTTGCTGCCTGAAGAGGCGCAGGTTGTTGTGGATAACATTGGCCGTATTCCCGGCGGGCAGAGATTGGTCGACGATGTTGTTATCCGCATTAATCGTGCTGCTGAGGATGCCGCCCGGGAGGCAGGTCCCGTCTTCGCATCTGCCATAACCGGCATGACCGTAAATGATGCCTTTGGCATTTTGAGGGGCAACGACAATGCAGCCACAGACTATCTCAGGCGCACTGCAGGGAACGAACTCTATATCCTCTACAAACCAAAAATTGAGGCCTCGACATCCAAAGCCATTGTCGGAGGAGTATCCACCAAAGAGTCGTGGGAGAGGCTTACATCAACATGGAACGATTTTGCAGTAACCACAGTTGGCCGGCTGGCCGGTTTCAATGTGGTAGATACCGATCTTGACCACTATCTTACCATGAAAGCGCTTGAGGGGCTCTTTACCAAGGTTGAGGAAGAGGAGCTCAAGATACGCACCGACATATCTGCAAGGGTGACACCGTTGATGCGCAGGGTTTTCGGCACCCTCGACAACGGTCAGCAGGCTGAAGATTAAAGCAGTAGGCAGAGGTGACAAATTTCTGCTATTGCTTTTTAAATGTACAGAGGTTATATTTGCGCTGTTAACCGGGTTGTTAGCTCAGTTGGTTTAGAGCATTACCTTGACAGGGTAGGGGCCACTGGTTCGACTCCAGTACAACCCACGAACCAACATCAGGCCAGAGGCATCGCCTCTGGCTTTTTTTTTGGGGGAAAATGCCAAAGGCTTGCCTTTGGGCATTTAGCCACAAAAAAAGCAACTGTTGGCCTGCAAGGCCAACAGGCCTGATGTTGGCTCTACGGCCTCCCCCCGGGATCACCGCCACCGCGAAGCGTGTGGCGGTAATCCAGTCAACAATTGCCTGATACTGGTTTATTGGATTTATGCGGCCCCTGCAAGGCCAACAGGCCTGATGTTGGCTCTACGGCCTCCCCCCGGGATCACCGCCACCGGCCCTACCTCCTATTCAATTTTGCTACCGATGCGATAAGCCGGTGCCATGAGCCGTCGAGCTCCTTCAGATACGCCTCCCCTTTATTAGTAAGCTGATAATATTTGCGAGGCGGACCCTGAGACGACTCCTCCCAGTGGTAGGTGAGCAGGCCTGCATTCTTCTGTCTGGTAAGAAGAGGATAGAGGGTACCTTCAACAACTATCAGCTCCGCTTCGCGCAACTCCCTAATTATGTCGCTGGCGTAACAGGAGCCTCTTGATAGAATTATCAATGTACAATACTCGAGAACACCCTTTCTCATCTGGGCATCACTATTACCTGACCTCATGGTTGCCATCTGCTGAACCCCTTTCTTACCCTTTCATACTCCTTTTGTACCGAGCGTTTTATGTTCTCTGCCGTAATCGGCTCGCCCTTCATCGACATACGCTGTGACCTTGTCTTTGCCGGTGGCAGAACTACCCAGAGAACAAGATAGGCAACAATACCTATTCCGGCCGATGCGATTGTTGCAATAACAAACAGAATTCTCACAATGGTAGGATCAAGGCGCCAGTAGGCTGCCAGTCCGGAAGCAACTCCTCCCAGCATCGAATTGCGGGTGTCTCTATAAACCCGACTGTTGCTTGAATATCTGCTGTGGCTCCTCTTCTCATCCCACTGCTCCCGGAATCTTCTATGCCTTTCATACCGGCTTTCACTGTCGTAGCGCGATCTCTCTCTATCTCTTCCGGTACCACCGGCCGATACCGAATCGTTGATAAAATCATTGGGCAGACCCATTATCGCAATTATATCATCAACATCGCTGCCGCTCACAACCTTCTGTACACCTCCGGGGCGGTCCATTAAGAGTTCAGTAATGCGACTCTCAATGTCTGACATAATCTCCCCGGCACCCTCTTCCTCCTTTATAGTGGTAGCTATTGCCTTCAGGTATCTTTTAAGCTTTTTGCAGGCCTTTTCCTCAATATGGAAGGCGTATCCGCCTATGCTTATGGTTACTGTTGTGTCCATTGGTTTGTCGGTTTGGCTGATAATGCAAAGATATATTATATTCATAATACTATGTAATACATAGTAGTGAATTTTTTAATATTGAAAGATTCTATCGCTTTCCCCCGCTCTGGAATAGAAGGCATAAAAATGTGACAAAAACAGCCTTAAGTTCATAAAAGTGTAGTATATTGGCACAAATAAGTTCGTAAAAATGCAACAAGGACACACAAAATGTATCGTAATATTGAATTAAAGCTGAAGGAGTGGCAGAATAAGAGAGGTCGTTATCCTCTTTTAGTACAGGGAGCCAGACAGGTTGGCAAGACATGGTCTATACTGAATTTTGGAAAGAGCTGTTTTCAGAATGTGGTATACCTCAACTTTGAGAACAATCCGGATTTATGTAGGATCTTTGAAAGAGATCTGATTCCTGAGCGGATTTTAAGAGAGATATCCGTGGTAACCGGTGAAACAATTGTTGAGTCAGCTACTCTTGTTTTTTTTGATGAAATACAGTCTTGTCCTAAAGCCCTCACTTCTCTTAAGTATTTTGCGGAGATGGCTCCGGGATTTCACCTTATTGCAGCCGGGAGCCTGTTGGGTGTTGCAATTGGCCGTTCTGGAAGCTCATTCCCGGTTGGCAAGGTAGAGATGTTGAATATGTTTCCTCTTGGATTCGATGAGTTTTTAATTGCATTAAGGGGTGAAGAAGCTGTCGAAATGATAAGAGACTCTTTTTCAAGTTTTCAGCCATCGCCTCTGCATGAGGTCTTCAATGACCTTTTTCGAACTTATGTCTATACCGGAGGCATGCCACAGGTTGTAAAGGAGTATATAAATAGCGATGATCTTCTGATAGCAGAAACGATTAAAAAGAATATTAGTGATGCCTATGTGGCAGATATGGCAAGATATGCTGATAAAGTGGAAACTGTGAGGATAATGGCTGCGTATCGGTCACTTCCGTCGCAGCTTGCGAAGGATAACAGGAAGTTTCAGTACAGTGTTATTAAGAAGGGAGCCAGGGCATCCGAGTATGAGTCTGCTGTAGATTGGCTTAGTGCAGCCGGAATTGTATTACCCTGCTACAGAGTTTCAGAAGCGAAAATTCCTCTCTCTGCTGCAGCAGAGAATAATTTTTATAAGTTATATCACTATGATACAGGAATATTAGCGGAGATGTCAGGTATCACCGGGAAATCTGTTATTGCTCGCGCAGGCAGTAATTTTAGAGGTGCATTAGCAGAAAACAGCGTTGCTTCAGCCCTCTCAAAGGCAGGTATTTCGTTATACTATTGGGAGTCAGCAGGACGAGCCGAAATTGACTTCCTGATACAGGTTGAAGATCAAATTATCCCCATTGAAACCAAATCTTCCCATAATGTTCGTTCCAGAAGCCTCTCTGAATATGTGCGTCGATACTCGCCTCCATGGTCATATCGAATATCGGAAAAGAACTTTGGTAATGAAAACAACATTAAAAGCATACCATTCTACGCTCTTTTCTGTATATGACTAGTTCTTAGACATTAATACTCCGCTATACGCTGCGAGCTGCGCCAGCAGCGAGTCTATTGACTGCACTGCTTTTGGCCTTGGCCCAGAGTTTCGCTTTCTACCTTTGCTTGACCAAAAGTTTTTTTCTCTCAACTTTTGGCTTGACCCAAAGTGCTGAGTTCTAACTTTTTTGACGGGCCAATGGTCTCTCTTCTACTTTTTTGCTTAGACCAAAAAAGGTGGCCAACCGAGGTCGGCGAAGCCGGGCGAGCTCGCGACCGGACGGGAGCAACAAAGTCAAGGCTAAAGCGGTTTCGGGGAGTCTTCACTGCGGGCA
>SLNP01000080.1 GCA_007132995.1 Bacteroidales bacterium
CACATATATAGCTTCATCGGCAGGATTATAGAGGGCACTAAGCGGTTCGCTCCCCTTTCTGAATCCGTAATATCCGGCATTGGGTTGCAGTGTATAATCGTAGAGCTGAGCCCTTAATGAGCTCCAGATACTGTTGCCTTTCCATATAAGCAAACCGGTATATCTGCTCCACATCCCGGCACCGTAAGACTCTGCAATAGCACGGTACTGCGTGTAGTTAACAAGCTGTGCCTTCATGTTAAAGTCGGAGAAGGAGGTGGGGTCGCCGTATCTGCCGGGCAGATCTCCATATGTAAGGTACTTATGGAACTCCCACTCGACATCAGGCATCCTGTCGTCCGGTATAACCAGTGCCTCGGGGGTAAGAGAAAGCTTCAGGCTCTCCTCTACAGGAAGCCCGACAGATCCTATAGCGCTGTTAAAGGCAGGGAGTTGCTTCTCAAAAAATTGTTGTGGCGGCAGAGGCTTCAGCGGTCCCTGCTCTCTGTAAGTACCACTTCCGGCTGTACCGCCCAGGTCGCCGGAGCTGCTTATATAGAGCCTCTCTGCATCCAGTGTCGGAAAGAGGGTGTCTCGAAGATAGGCGTCAACCGAAGCGGGCGGTGCTATACGGTCGCCCCCGCACCAAAGAAGAAGAGAGGGGTGATTGCGCAACATCAGGACCTGATCTTCAACAGATTTTATAAACAGCTGATGATCTTCGGGATATCCTCGTCTTACTTCGGCATTATCGGCCTTCTTGGGGTCGGGCCAGGCTCCGTTGCAATCGGCAGTAATCCAGAGATCCTGCCATACCATTATACCATGACGATCGCACGCCTCATAAAACTCAGGTCGCTCCGTTATTGAACTTCCTGTAACCCTCACCATATTCATATTCATATCGGCATACATCCTCACTTCGGCATTATAGCGGGCTCTGGAGTGCCTCAGCATAAGGTCTGAGCCGCTACGGTTAGCACCCCTGATAAAGACATCGTAACCATTCACCATAAATATGGGAGCCCCGCTCTCTTCATCATATCTGGCAGAGAACTCCCGTATTCCAAAGGGGACCCTTCTGAACGAGGAGATATCCATATCGCTGCAGGTAAAGACCAAATCGGCACTGTACCGTCCCTGACTGCCTATGCCGTTAGGCCACCAGAGTCTGGGCTGTCGCACCCTTACTCTTCTGAGGCTAACCTCCTTAACCTCGCCAGGTTCAATCTCCACTCTTGCACGGCGTCGTGTTCCATCCACATAGGCCTCAAAGGTTCCGCTGACAACCCTGTCGGAAGAGTTGTGAAGAGAGGCCGTAACAGTAACAAAAGCGGGCGACTGCACCTCACCCGGCACCCTCGCCCCCGGAACTGAGCTGGTAATATAGGGTTTAACTATTCTGACCGGACCTGTTATCTCAACTGCAACCCGGTCCCATATACCGGTATTCCTGTCTGCAACATGGGTAACCCAGTTCCATCCGGCAGTAAGCTGTGAGGTGACATTAAGTGCTATCCTGCCATCGCCCCCTTCGCCACCATTGGGAACACCGGGATGGTCGGGGGGATAGACCAGCACTGCAAGATGATTGGGCTCGCCCACCATAACATAGTCAGTAACATCGAACCTCTGTCGCAGGAACATACCACGATGCAGTTCATCAACCAGTCTGTTACCGTTAAGATATATGTCGGCAGCATAATTAATACCCCTGAAGTCGAGCCATACACGCTGCCCCTCATTGAGTTCATGGAGAGGAAAGCTGTTGATAAACCAGTAGGTATACTCTTCGGGACCGGTCTCAGATATATCTGGAATAACCATATTATTCATCCCTATAAAGGGGTCAGCGACAAGCTCCTCATTCAGAAGGGTGGTAAGCACTGTTCCGGGAACTACCGCATCTAACCAGCTCTCATCGGGTTCATATCCGAAAGAGAGCTCTTCACCGGTAAGGGAGAGTTCGGAAGCCATCCTGGCCTTCCAGCCGGAACCCAATTCAAAGAACTGGCCTGCAATAGGTTGAAAAAAGAGAAAAGCGAATACCGTTAAAGCGGATAAAAACCTCATCGTGACAACAGATTTCAATATTACACAAAATGGCGCGGAACAGGTCATGCAGACCGGAATAACCGCAGAGCGTAAAAATAGTATTAAAGAGCCATCTTTTACAAAAGAGCAGGGAGTAATTACTCTTAAGATGGTCTCACTTACCTGTCATAAATATTTTGATATTAAGATGACATTGCCCAATATTGCAGACTGTTCATGAAAAAGGCAGATGACAAACAAGAGCGGCCGGAAGAGATGATCTTTGCGCTGGCAATTACAGAGCATCGCAGATGGGGTATTCTTGTTATGCCCTATATTATTACACCCGAACCACAGGGCCGTTTTTTTACAATTCTTGAATCGATTCTTTCGCCTGATATCAACTCAATACCCATACCGCTCAGCGGTGAGGCTGAAACCATCATAAAGCTTACAGAGAGCTACTCTGAAAAAAATCTCTTCAGGCTATTCTCGAAAGAGGGCAGTCTGAAAGATTTCACAGAGTCCCTTACCGAAGATAAGCTGGCCGGGTTAATACGGCCCTATATTGAGACAAAGATAGCCCGCATACTGGCCATAGTAAAGGACGGTAACACCCCCCTCTTCAGGCAGAAGATAAAGTCAGCCAATCTTCACCACGATGAGATGCTAACAATTCACTCTGACAACATTGACACCCTGTTCCATTTCACCCGCACAGGCGAGGGGACCCTTTACAGCCTTTCGCTCACTCATGAGGGTCAAAGAATTGATCTCACCGGCAGCGATGTTGAAATCATAGTCAACTCTCCCACAGCCATAAGAGTTGGCAGAGACCTCTACACTATTGCGGAGCTCGATTCGGGCAAGGTAAAGCCATTCATGAGTAAAAATCAGATATTCGTTGGTCGCAGCACCGAAAAGAGGTATTACAAAAAATTTATTGCAGGCATAATAAACAACTTCGATGTAAAGACAGAGGGCTTCAGTATAGTCAGGAGAGAGCCCGAAAAGAGTGCGATACTCACAGTCGAGAAGGGGATAAAAGGCATTCCCTCCCTTCTGCTGCAGTACAGTTATCAGGGCAACACAATATTCCCCGACGACAAGCGGAGCTCTTTTGTGCACCTCGAAGAGGACTACAACTTTATAAAATACCATCGCGACTACAACTGGGAGGAGGAGTGCAGGGCTATTTTAGGTGATTACGGCCTCTACTCCGAGAACACCATACACTTCATGCTCTACAGCCAGTCCGGTGAAACCGGCAGCGAAGAGGCCCTTCACAACCTTATTGAGCTGCTGGCGGAAAAGTATGATGAACTCACCGGAGCCGGATTCGTGATTAAAAGCGGCAGCCTCGACAGGAGCTACAACCTACGGCCGCTAAGCATAGAGTCGAGCCAGAAGATGGAAAATGACTGGTTCGACATAAGGGCAGAGGTCATAATAGGAGATCAGAGGATACCCTTTATAGCTCTTCGTAACAATATATTGAACCGAAACAGGCTATTTGAGTTGAAAGATGGATCATATATTGTACTGCCCGAAAGGTGGTTTCATCTCTACCATGAGCTCTTCAGTCTTGGCGAAGGTAACGAGAGTGGTCTAAAGGTACACAAACAGCACTTCACCATTGTCAATCAGGCCTTCCTTACCAGGAGAGAACGAGAGCAGGTAAAGCTTGAGGCTCTCGCGGTGCCTGGCCGTCTGCCCGATGCAGATCCCCCCGATGGGCTCAACGCCACTTTAAAGCCATACCAGAAAGAGGGGTTCAGGTGGCTGCTATTTCTTCGCACCAACAAGCTTGGAGGTTGTCTTGCCGATGATATGGGGCTGGGAAAGACTATACAGGCCCTTGCGCTGCTTCAGCACATAAAAGAGAACAGCCGGGCGACAGATATGAGATCGGAGAGCGGCTTGCAGGGTGAAGGTATGCAGTTACAACTAGGTCTCTATGACCAGCCATCAGGGCCAACCTCACTTGTTATAGCCCCGGCATCACTTATTCACAACTGGGAGAACGAGATAAAGAGGTACACACCGGGCATAATAGTCAGCACCTACAGAGGTGTTGATAGGAGAAAAGATACCTCATGCTTTACCGGTTATGACATCATTTTATCGAGCTACCACACCGTAAGACAAGATATAGATATCATCTCATCATTTAACTTCCACTACATAATACTTGATGAGAGTCAGGTTATAAAAAACCCGTCATCAGCCCTATACAAGGCTATATCCCGGCTACAATCTGACCACAAGGTAGTGCTTACGGGAACACCGGTAGAGAACTCGCTAACAGACCTCTGGACACAGCTCAACTTTGTTAACCCGGGGATTCTCGGTTCGCTGCTCTATTTCAGGAAGGAGTTCTCCAGGCCGGTAGAGGAGAAGAACGATCATGAGAGAGAGAAGCGTCTGAAGTCAATAATAAAACCCTTTATACTCAGGCGCACTAAACAGATGGTGGCCAGCGAGCTGCCAGGCATCTCAGAGCAGACGGTCTGGTGTGATATGACAGATGATCAATATCAGTTCTATGACCGGCAGAAATCGGCCATACGAAACGCCATACTAAAGAGCTCGGCGGCTGAATCGGGAGAGACAGCCATGGTGGTACTGCGGGGGCTGATGGAGTTAAGGCAGATAGCCAACCATCCTGCACTGGTAGATCCGGCAGACACTATCGGCTCAGGAAAGTTCGACATAGTTGTAAGTGACATAAAAAGCCTTATAGCAGACAATCACAAGATCTTAATATTCAGCTCTTTTGTCAAGCACCTGAATCTATATGCAGGGCTGATGAAGCAGGAGCAGATAAGATACTCTATGCTGACAGGATCGACCCTGAACAGGAAAGCTGTGGTAGAGGAGTTCAACAATGATATTTCAAAGAAGGTATTCCTTATTTCGATAAAGGCCGGCGGTGTCGGATTAAACCTGACCGCAGCAGACTATGTCTTTATTCTCGATCCGTGGTGGAATCCGGCAGTAGAGATGCAGGCCCTCAACAGGGCGCACAGGATAGGACAGACCAGAAGGGTGTTTGTTATAAGGTATATTTCGGCCGGAACCATAGAAGAGAAGATAGTAAGTCTTCAGGAGCGAAAATCGAGACTGGCAGACACCTTCATAAACAGCAACAACCCCCTTAAAGACATGGATGTGAATGAGATACTTAAAATTATTGACTGATAGTCAACCCCTGGCGCATACCCTTCTCACCGCAGATATAACGATAGTAATTCCTATATTTACCAAAATCTTTAACCAAAAACAATCAGTATGCAAAGCAGCAGCGGTCATCCACTCAGTGGCACAAAGGGTCTCGATGATGCACTGGCCCGTATATGGTCTCTCTACAAGGCTCACTTTATAACCCTCTTCACCATACCATTTGTTATATTCCTGATAGCCCAATACATACCTGAAGCTCTCGGCCTAAGCATCTCACCCGACGACATACCCTCAGATCCGGCAATGGCATCCCTCCTATTAAGAAGGCTTATGCTTAACATACTTACCATGCTTCTTCTCCATTCGCTGGCCTATGTTATTATCTACTACTACATATTGAAGATTCCGGAAGGCATATCATCTATAGGCAGCCTTGCTAAAGAGAGCATAACCCGCTACTATTTAACCTTTCTGATTGTAGGGGTACTACTAATACCACTCTTTGCAATAGCAGCATTTATAGGTATTATAATACTGTTTATCGGAGCTCTGTTTACACTACTGTGGGCATTGACCGTAAGTCTCTTTATACCCCCACTGCTAATGAGTGAAGGCAACCTTATAGGCCACTCAATTACCAGGGCATTCGCTCTGATGCACAGGAACTTCTGGTCAAGTATCGGATGGACTGCCGTTGTTGTGCTTATCATAATAGTGGTTTTGATAGCAGGAACTCTTATAATATTTCTCCCCTTCGGCATCTCATTGATCTCTGAGGCTCTCGCCGGAGGTGGCCTGGACCAGGAGGCACTACAAAAGTTAAATTCCAACCCTATATATATTATACTCTCTACAGCCCTCAGTGCCCTGGTTGCACCGTTTGTTATTTTAATGAGTTGGACGCTCTATTTCAGGGCTGTTGAGAAAGAGCAGGCCGAAACCATATTATCAGATACCAGTGAAGATCAGAATGTATGATGTTTAACCATATCAACTCATAGTAAGCGTTATGAAGAGAGAGATAAAGGTAGTAGGAATCAATGGCAGTCCCAGAAAAGGTGGAAATACAGAGCACCTTCTAAAGGAGGTCCTCAGACAGATTGAAGAGAACGGAATTACGACGGAGCTTTTCCAGCTGGGAGGCAAGCAGGTAAAGCAGTGCATAGCATGCATGAAGTGCAGAGAGATCAAAGATGGCTACTGCCACAACGACAACGATTTTGCCAACTCATGCATAGACCTTATGAGGGGGGCAGATGGCATCATTATAGGTTCACCGGTCTACTTCGCAGATATCACCCCCGAGGTAAAGGCACTAATAGATGTTTCCGGCTTTGCATCGAGGGGTGCCGCGACAAACCACTTCAGAAGGAAGGCGGGAGCCGCCGTAGTAGCCGTGCGACGGGGCGGAGCAATCCACAGCTTCGACTCCATAAACCACTTCTTCCTTATAAATGAGATGATGGTGGCAGGATCAAACTACTGGAACATCGGAGTCGGCAGTAAGAGAGGCGATGTTCTGAATGACAGTGAGGGAATGCAGACAATGAAGGTACTTGGCGACAACATGGCCTGGCTGCTTAGAAACACAGCAGCAGAACGCTAACCTCCTTTTGTCATCGCATAATTGTGGCTTTGAATCTATAATGCTTTACACTGATTTAATGAGCCGGTTCAACATTAAGATATAGGGGTCATCTCTTCTCCCAACCGTTCTTCTCATTATCTTTTCGCCTCTTTAGAAAATCGAGGTAATCTTGCGGGCTGTTGATGTTTATCACTCCGCCTTTATCTTCGACATACTCAACCCTCAACCTCTCCAACAACCCAATAAAGCTTCTGCCCCCGCCTGCCAGATAGTCTGCGGCGACAGACTCCACCCTTTTCCGGTATACGGCAAAAAGCGGCTCTCTCTTTCCATCGGAGAGCAATAGAGAGGCATCGCTAGCCTTATCTATAGTCATTAACCTATAGATCAAAGACATATCTATATCGGGCATATCGCATCCCGTAACAAAATTAAGCTCACTTTCACTGCCCTGAAGTGAGGTCAGAAGCCCCATAACAGGCCCCACGCCCGACCCGGTATCAGGCATCACAACCACCCCCGGCAAACGGCAGCCGGCACCACTACCCACACTGAGAATAACATCATCAAAATGGTCAATAAGCCGGCTTACCAAATACTCTCTCATACTCATTCCCTCAATCTCCAGGAGGCTCTTGTCTGCCCCCCTCATCCGTCTGCTTCTGCCTCCCGCCAGGACAATGGCCGTTGCAGCCATCTTCACAACCCATCTTCCCCCGATAAAGCAGATCCGGCCAGAGCCTTTGGCAGGTAAGACCAGAGCTCCGTCAGGCCGGCAGGGCACCCTTATAGCTCCTCCATCTTCAGACATATTGAGAGCAATAGAGTTATTCAGCAACGGCACAATATCAAACTCACCCTGATCGATGATGACTGGCGATTCTTCAGAAAAAAAAGAGGCGACAAATCTTACAGCATCCGGCAAACCCCCTTCAGCCACCTCAACATCATACAGGATAGCCCGGGGCGATCGCTCGCTACTGCTTCCGCGGTGATAGAGATGAAAAAGGTCGCTCAATACCACCGGGCGGCGCGGTTTTGGATGCCTCTCCCCCACCCCAGCCGGGCGGGGGCGCCCAGCGGCATAAAAGGTTATTACAGAGGCCGGCCTCTCCGATTCTGACGGAAGCATAAGGCTTTCACCATAATCAGAAAGAGTCCCCTCAGAGAGAGAGCGCCCCTGAACGGTCACTATATTCGACATAAGATTCATATCGTTTATGCCACTGCCAAAACAGAGTATCGCATCGAGATGCTCACAAATATAGAAAAAGCGTACACGCGGCTATTAAAACAGCATGAAAAACCAGAACCATAACAACTGCTATTGTATTAAATGAAACTGTTTTGCTATATTTGTCAGATAGTGCCCGGAGAGGTGACAATTCGGGTATAATATTTTGACAACTAATATGTAAGCTCAATATTAACCGACAACACACTAACTACTCGATTATGAAAACAGCAAAGAAGATCTTGATTGTTGATGATGATATGGATGTTATCATCACCCTGCAGACCATACTTAAATCAAAGAACTACGAAGTGGTAACCGCCATGAACAAGGGTGAGGCACTTGAAAAGCTACGCGCCGAGAAGCCCGATCTTGCAATTCTTGATGTTATGATGACAACCCACTTTGAAGGTTTTGAACTGGCACAGGAGATGCTTTCAAGTGATGAATTCAAAAACATACCCTTTCTTATACAGTCATCTATCGACATACTCACAACAACCAAGGCAAGTGTGCAGGAGATGGCCCGTCAATACAGGAAAGACCCCAACTTCAAAGACCTGAGAGTGCTTCTGGTCAAGAACATTAAAGACGGAACAGCAGGAATAGACTATCTCGATGAAGAGGGAAAGACCCACTGGTTCAATGTACGGGGCTTTATCAGAAAGCCGGTTGATGCCAATAAGATACTTCCGGAGATAGAGAAGCATATTTAAAAGCGCCACCCCCGGAGGGTAGCGATAAGGCCGGGGAATATCTCCGGAGATATTCATTGCAAAGTAGCTGTTCAGGATAACAGCCTGTTATATCAGAAGGCATGGGGTAATGCTCCTCATGCCTTTTGACGGTACAGGAGCCATTATGTTCTCCCCCTCCCTGACCATATAGGGATAGGGTACAAGTCGGACTCACAAGGCCAGATTGCTGATTATTAATTATTTATATAAACGAGCGTGAACATACCTCTCAGATTAAGACTATTTTTTCCGGTAATGGCAGTAGTCGTTACTGTTGCTCTCCTTATAACGGTTTGGTCTATAAACAGATCTATCAACTCATTGAACCAGCAGCTCACAAACATCCTGCTGCTTGAGGTGCAGACCATAACCAAGATGTTTGAGAGGGAGCACAGCCTTAAGCACGAGAAGGTAAGTACAAATTTAAGTATGGCCAGCATGCTGTTCCACTCATCACCCGTTGGCCTGCACAGGACACCCATAAGAGTTGAGGCAGAGAATCAGGAGAGTGGTGTGGTGCATAGTACTAACCTTCAGCCGCTCTATCGTGATGGTATATCCCTTTGGGAGAGTAGCAGGTTCGTAGACTCGATTGAATACGCCACCGGCGCATCGGCAACCATCTTCCAGCTTATAGACAGCGGGCTGGTGAGAGTCTCAACAAGTATCAGAAAGAGAAGCGGTGAGAGGGCCACCGGCACCTATATTCCCAACAGATCACCTGTAACCGGGGCTATTCTCAGCGGAGAAAGTTATTATGGCCGTGCCTTTGTAGTCAATGAGTGGTACACCACTGCCTATGAGCCGGTTATGATAGACGGAGATATCATAGGGGCTCTCTATACAGGAGAGAAGGAGAAGGATATGTCGGAGCTTGGAGAGATATTATCGAGACTAACCATAGGCACAAGCGGCTATCCCTTCGTCTTTGATAAGGAGGGAGTGCTGCTTATACACCCCTACAGAGAGGGAGAAGAGTGGAATAGCGAGGCATTCGGAGAGAAGATATCGGGTAGCGACGAAGGGGTCATCACACTCCGCAGGGGGGGAGACAGAGAGGTTATTGCATATCGCTACTTCGATCCCTTTGAGCTCTATATTGCCGCATCGGCCATGAGCAACATCGAGAACCGCGATATGATCAGGGGGGCTGTAACCGGAGCCATTCTGGTCAGTATTGTTGCCATATCGGCACTACTCCTGCTCCTGTACAGATTCACCACCGACAGGCTGTACAGATATCTCAATGCCCTTGAGAGGTCGGAAGAGAAGCTTGCCTCTGCCCGGGATGCACTCAAACAGTCTGAGAAGCTTGCCCATATGGGTCAGGTATCGGCAGGTATAGCACATGAACTCAATAACCCCCTTGGGGTTATCACCATGTACAGCAATATTATTCTTGACGAGTTGCCTGAAGGCAGCGATATTGAAGATGACATAAAACTCATTGCCGCTCAGGCCGAAAGATGCAAAAAGATTGTTGGTGGTCTGCTCAACTTCGCCCGCAAGAGCAGGGTTAAGCCTCAAAGCACCGATATTGTCCGGTTCCTCCATGAGAGCATTAACAATGTAGTTGTACCTGATAACATAGAGGTGTCGGTTCGGAGTGAAGAGAGCACTGAGATGGCTGCCATTGACCGGGAGCAGATGATGCAGGTCTTTACCAATATTATGAAGAACGGCATTGAGGCCATGACAGACGGAGGCAGGCTGACAATAACCGTTAGCGGCAAAGAGGAGAGTGTCGTGATATCGATTGCAGACACAGGAAAAGGTATTGAGCCGGAAAATATGGAGAAGCTCTTCACTCCGTTTTTTACCACAAAGAGGGTTGGCAAGGGTACGGGGCTGGGCCTTGCGCTGGTATACGGGGTGGTCAAAATGCATAAAGGGAAGATAGATGTCAGATCGAACAGTGATCGGGAGAGTGCTCCGACGGGAACCGAGTTTATTATAACCCTTCCCCGTAAAGGCGAAGAGAGCGATGACACAGACATATAACCAAACAGAACAGGAATTATGAAACTTAAACTTCTGGTAGTTGACGACGAGCCCGGCATTGTTTCGGGTGTAGAGAGAGTACTCAGGAACTTCTCTGTTAGTTATCCCTTTATGGAGGAGACCATAACCTATGAGATAATTTCTGCCGGCACGGGAGAGGATGCCATAGAGATAATAGACAACTCGGAGGTCGATATAGCGTTGCTTGACAACAAGCTCCCGGGAATAGACGGCATAGAGGTGCTTGAATATATCAATGAGAAGGATTTCGATATGGCCGTTATGATGATAACATCATACGCATCTCTTGATATCGCTGTTAAAGCCACCAACTTCGGGGCTCACAACTTCGTTCCCAAGCCCTTCACCCCCGACGAGCTTAAGGCTGCCATAGAGAGCATTACCAAAAACCTCTATCTCAAAAGGATTACCCGCAAGATGAAAGATGAGGACAAGCAGACAAGATTTCAGTTCCTCTCGGTACTTTCACACGAGCTCAAGTCTCCGATAAATGCCATAGAGGGCTATCTTCGGATAATGCAAGACAAGCAGGCAGGAGAGAGCATCGGAGACTATATGATGATGATTGACCGCTCAATAGAGAGGCTTAAGGGTATGCGTGGGCTTATCCTCGACCTGCTTGACCTCACCAGGATGGAGTCGGGTGCCAAGACCCGTAACCTGGTACCCGTTGACCTTGTTGAGAGTGCCAGACGGGTAATTGACGGGATAGAGCCGATGGCAAATCAGAAGAGGGTGAAAATATATGTTGAGGGCGATGATAGCCTGACCATTGACGCTGATAAGCAGGAGATAGAAATAGTGTTCAACAACCTCCTCTCCAATGCGGTAAAATATAACAGAGACAATGGTAAGGTCTTTCTCAAAATCGAGAAAGTGAAGGAGAGCGCCGTTATAGAGGTCGAAGATACCGGAATTGGCATGACCCCGGAAGAGAAAGAGCTGCTTTTCAAAGATTTCGTAAGGATTAAAAACCAGAAGACCAAAGGTATATCGGGAAGCGGACTGGGACTTTCAATAGCCAAAAAGATGGTAGAGATGTATGACGGAACCATTGAGGTAGAGAGCAGGCCCGATGAGGGGAGTAAATTCCGGGTGGTGATACCGCTCGACAGAGCCACCGTTATTCAGCCGGAAGAAGAGTGATATGCAGAGAAGCCTCAACCTTGTTATCGATAAGGCCATACCGTGGATAAGAGAGCCCCTTGCCGGGTTGAGTAATATTACCGCCCTGGCGGGAGCGGATATAAGTGCTGATGTTGTTCGCAAGGCCGACGCACTCATTGTGCGCACAAGAACCAGATGTGACAGATCGTTGCTTGGCAAATCGGCGGTATCATTTATAGGATCGCCTACAATAGGTACTGACCACATTGATGGTGAATGGTGTAACAGCAGAGGGATAGTATGGAAAAACGCCCCCGGCTGCAACGCACTTGCAGTAATGCAGTATGTCGTTTCAGCCATACTGCATCTCTCTCTGACCATGGGAAGAGAGACAGACTCACTAACTATTGGCATTATAGGAGCAGGTCATACCGGCTCGGCAGTGGCAGTCGCCGCCAGAGCTTTTGGAATGAGGGTGCTTCTTAACGATCCTCCCAGAGAGAGGGCAGGCGACTCAGAGACCTTCACCCCGGTCAGGCAGCTGGTTGCCGAAGCGGATATAATATCGCTGCATGTTCCACTGACCCATACCGGAAGGTATGCCACCATAAGGATGGCCGACAGGGATTTTACAGATGCAATGAAGCGGCAGGCCTGGCTAATTAACAGTTCCAGGGGTGAGGTGGTGTATGAAGATGACATAAAGAGATCCATTGACAGGGGAGATATTGCAGGATATGTTGCAGATGTATGGAGCAGTGAGCCATTTATAGACACCGAACTGGCAGATATGTCAGAGCTGGCCACACCCCACATTGCAGGCTATTCGGTCGAAGGCAAACTTAACGGCTCGGCAAAGGTGCTAAGAGAGCTATCAGGCCACTTCGGACTTCCGGTAGAGGTGCCGGACAGAGATATGCTGGCCCGGCCGGAGAGGCCGCTTATTGAGATCGCGCAGAGGGGCGGCTCATTTACAGAGCAGATTGCCCTGCTGGTATGCGAGACCTTTGATATTAAGGCAGAATCTTCGGCCCTGAAGTCCGGTTACCGGCGATTTGAAGAGATGCGCGACAGCTACAGGCCACGAAGGGAGTTCTCTGCCTATCAGGTCGCCGCAGGAGATCATATTGAGAAGATTGCCAAAAAGTTGGGCTTCAGAACTTAACCCGCCCCACACATCATAGCCATTGTGTAATATCGCAAAAGTTGACTATTTTCGTAGCCGCCGGAAAAAGCCCCTGCCGCCTCTTCCGGCACGGCAGGAAAGAGAGGGGCGCCTTCTGCTTTTTTTAATTCAACCATACAGAAAACAAAATCCATAATATGAAGAACGATTTTAACCTGAGGTCTGCAGACAACATAAGAATACTATCTATGGCCATGGTCGA
>SLNP01000093.1 GCA_007132995.1 Bacteroidales bacterium
ACCATTGAGCTTATATCTGCAGATGGAACCGATGGCCAGGAGATATGCTACGGTGATGAGATTGCGGATATAGTTTATGTTACCGCCGGAGCCACCGGAGCTATAGTTGAAGGCCTTCCGGAAGGGGTAAGCTATGAATGGGTCGATGATACCCTTACGGTTTCCGGTACTCCTGATGAATCAGGCCTCTTTGACTATACTGTCGTATTAACAGGTGGTTGCGGCGATGTTGAGAGATCAGGAACGATAAGGGTAGAGCCTACACCGACTTTGATAATTACCGATCCCGACCCGCTATGTGAGCCTGCAACATTCGACCTTACAGATGCTGCAGTTACTGACGGGTCTACTGAGGACCTTACCCTTACTTACTGGGTTGATGAGGATGCAACGACATCTCTGGATAATCCGGACTCGGTGGGAGAGGGCACATTCTATATTATGGGTATGACGGCTCTTGGGTGTTTCGATATCAAACCTGTTACCACAGTATATAGTGACGGATTCTCACTGGGTGGTGTTGTGACGGATGTGCTTTGCCATGGCGAGGCTACCGGATCTATAGCCCTTACCATTGACGGAGGAACGGCGCCCTTTACCATTGTATGGGATAGTGGTGCCGATACAGATGTAGTTGAGGGACTGACGGCCGGAACCTATACCGTTATTGTAACCGATGCTGCCGGCTGTACAGAGACAGAGACATTTACCGTAGGTCAGCCGGATGATCCGTTGAGCCTGGTACTTATATCACAGACAGATGTAGTATGCCATGGCGAGTCTACCGGCACCGCGACTGTAGAGGCATCAGGTGGCGTTGCGCCATACAGCTATAGCTGGGATACCGAACCGGTAACTGAGAGTCCGACGGCTGCGGAATTGAGCGCCGGTGAATATCGTGTAACTGTCACAGATATTAATGGCTGCTCTGTATATCTGGATGTTGAGATTACAGAGCCGGCTACCGGAATGGAGCTTGACTTCGACAAGAATGATGTTCTCTGTTTCGGTGGTTCTGACGGTGAGGCTACGGTTATAGTGACCAACGGTACAGCGCCATTCAGCTTTAGCTGGAGCAATGACAACGACGGGGCTACCGCTTCAGGGCTCTCTGCGGGAACTTACCATGTTACCGTTACCGATGCAGAAGGCTGTTCGGTTACCGGGTCTGTTGATATATTCGAGCCGGAAGAGCTTGTTGTTACACCCACACATACCGATGCCAGCTGTCCTGGAGTTGAAGATGGCTCTATTACCCTCGAAATAGAGGGTGGTACGGCACCATACACAATATTGTGGGAGGATGGATATGAAGGAGCTTCACGGGCCGGCCTTGCAGATGGTTCGTATACAATAATCGTTGTCGATGACAATGGCTGCTCTGTTGTAACAACAGTTGAAATATCTGTAACAGGGGTGGACTGCCTTATTATTCCCACTGTAATTACACCTAATGGTGATGGTGTTAATGATGAATGGAGGATAATAAACATAGAGCTATATCCTGACGCAGAGGTGATAGTGTTTAACAGGTGGGGAAGAAGGGTTTACCAAACCAGAAATCCTGCTGCAAACCCATGGGACGGAACTCACAGGGGCAGGTTACTGCCAACAGATTCATACCATTATGTTATATATCTGAACGACGGATCGAGACCGTTAACAGGAACCATTACACTGATTAGATAAGTTAATATGCACTATATGACGCGATTTGCTTCCGGATTTATACGGTTTTTACCTGTAATCCTACTTATGCTTCAGCCTGGAATCAGGATGGATGCACAACAGGTGCCTATGTACAGTCAGTACATAATGAACGGGTTCCTGATAAATCCAAGCCTTGCGGGTAACGACGGTTATTCAACCATTAATATTACTGCACGCGAACAGTGGGTTGGCTTTCAGAACGCGCCAAGCACATATGCATTGAGTTTTCAGACGCGTATTCTGAGGGACAGCTATATTTCACGCAGCACTAATGTAAGAAGAAGGGCTACCCGACCCACAAAAGGTGGACGGGTAGGTGTCGGAGGCTATGTTTTTAATGATAATAACGGAATAATAAGGCGTACAGGCATACAGGGTGCGTATGCATACCATATACCCATGGGTGTAACTAATCAGCTCTCGTTCGGGCTTGCTGCCACTGCATACCAGTTTGCTATAGACCTTGATGGCGCAGTGCTATATAATCCTAATGACGATTACCTCAACAATCTTGACAGGGTGGTTTTTATTCCCGATTTTAATTTCGGGGTCAGCTTTACCAGCCGCGATTACTATGTAGGTTTTGCCATGAGTCAGCTGCTGAGAGGCTCTATCGTGCTTGGCAATGAAGCTGAATTTACCAGGACAGAACTTGGTCACTACTTTCTTACCGGTGGTCTGAAAATTCAGCTTCGCAGCCATGAGTGGGTGCTTGAACCCTCTGCTTTGATTAAGTCGTCAGATATGCTCTTTAAATCGTTTCAGACGGATCTTACAGCCAGAATATACTACAGGAATGACTACTGGGCGGGCCTATCATACAGAACCGGAGATGCTGTGATTATGATGACAGGGGTAAGGTATGACAGATTCTACTTCTCATACGCCTTCGATTTTACAGTTACCGATATAAGACAGCAGAGCTTTGGATCGCACGAAATATCTGCGGCCATTAAGTTTGGTGACAGCGCCCGGCGTTACAGATGGCTTACAAGGTACTGACTCTACCTGCTTGAAGGCCTGGTGACAGGTTTACTAAACCAGACAAAATGATATGAGAAAGATGGCTGGCCGGTGGTTTAACATGATAAGCCGGCTGGCCCTTTTTATTACACTTTTTGCCTCTGGCGCTGTTCAGGTATATGCCCCTTCGTTCTCAATTACTGAAAGAGGGGAGAGAGAACTCCTCTTTATGTTCTATAATGTTGAGAATTTGTTTGATACAATCAATGATGAAGATATAAACGATGATGAGTTTACACCTGAAGGAACCAGACGCTGGACCATTTCGCGATATAACAGGAAGCTTCACTCACTTGCCAAGGTTATAGTGGCTGCAGGTGGCTGGTATCCTCCTGAAATGGTGGGGTTGTGCGAGGTGGAGAACCAGGGTGTTGTAGAGGATCTGATAACCCGTACAGTGCTTTCTAATTTCAACTACGGAGTTGTGCATGTAGAGTCCCGGGATCGCCGCGGTATAGATGTCTCTTTTATCTATAACCGTGATGTTGTCAATATTGTGAGCTATGACACCATTGAACCAGGGATGGGAGATGGGAGAGAGGAGTGGCGCTCCAGGCCTGTACTCTATATAGAGACTGAGGTGGGGGGAGAGATTGTGCATCTCTTTTTGAATCACTGGCCCTCCAGAAGGGGTGGGGTGCTTGGAGGACAGCGGTTAAGGAAGCTGCTTGCCAGTGAAATAGCAGAGGCGGCGGCCGGAATAAGAGAGAGAGAGGGCGAAGATGCAGCCATTGTGATAGCGGGCGATTTTAACTGCTCTCCAGATGACGAGGGGATGCTTATATTGGAGTCTGCCCGATTTGTAAATATGGCGAGAGATTTGTCCGACATAGGCTTGGGGACATATCGCTTCAGGGGTGTATGGCAAATGCTCGATCAGGTGCTTGTGTCAGAATCTATGATCGGTTCCGGATCACCTGTCAGTGCAATATCATTTGATATCTTCTCTCCGGACTTCCTTCTCTATGATGACCCCTCTTTCCCGGGTAGAAAGCCTTTCGCCTCTTATGAGGGCTTTACATACATAGGCGGCTATAGTGATCATCTGCCGGTACTGCTGTCTATTGGTCTGAGGAGGGTGGCTCCGGCTGATTGACAGGCTCTAACCCTATCTCTCCGGCTTTCTCTATAAGATATGGCAACGCCTCATCGCGCCTGTTTCCTATTATTCCGTCAAGAATTGCCTCTTTGATAGAATTCTTAAGTATTCCCACCTTCCTGCCCGGACCGATGTCAAAAATTCTCATAATCTCTTCTCCTGTAACAGGAGGCTGAAAGTTTCTGATGGCATCTTTCTCCTCAATCTCTTTCAATTTTTCTCTGACCAGCCCGAAATTCTTCAGGTATTTTATGACTTTGGTTTCGTTTTTTGAGGTGATGTCAGCCTCACACAACCGCATCAGATCATCAATGTCATTTCCTGCATCGAAAAGCAATCTCCTTACAGCAGAGTCGGTAACCTCTTCTTGCGACAAGACTATCGGCCTGAGATGAAGCCTGACAAGGTTTTGAACATAACGCATTCTCTCTCCCAGTGGTAACTTAAGGCGACGAAATATTACGGGAACCATCTTCATGCCAAGGTGATCGTGACCATGGAAAGTCCACCCGATACCCTCCTGAAACCTTTTGCTCCTGGGTTTGCCTATGTCATGTAGAAGTGTAGCCCACCTGAGCCATAGGTCTCCGCCCTTTTGTGCAATATTGTCAAGCACTTCGAGTGTATGTGCGAAGTTGTCTTTATGGCCCCGACCCTCGACCATGTCACTTCCCTTCAGAGCTATGAGCTCCGGGAAGAATCTCTCCAGTAAACCGAGCTGTTCGAGCAGCTCTATTCCGTGCGAAGGTGTGTCGCACATAACTATCTTGTTGAACTCTGCTGTGATTCTTTCGGCGGATACTATCGAAAGGCGATGGCTGTTGGCCTTTATAGCGTCGGCACACCCCTTATCTATTTTGAAGTCGAGCTGTGCAGCAAACCTTACTGCACGCATCATTCTGAGGGGGTCATCAGAGAAGGTTGTGACAGGATCGAGAGGGGTTTTGATTACTTTCTCCCTGATATGGTCAACTCCATTGAAAGGGTCAAGAAGAGAACCTTTCTCTTTTCTGTTGAGGCTTATCGCTAAAGCGTTTATGGTGAAGTCGCGCCTGTTTTGATCATCTTCAAGAGTGCCTTTGCTTACAGATGGGTTTCTTGAGTCAGGAGTGTAGGACTCTTTTCTTGCACCAACAAACTCAATCTCGGTTCCCGCATGTTTTATCATTGCGGTTCCGTACCTCCTGTAGATAACAACACCCCTTTTTATACCAAGTCTGGATGCTACCTTTTTTGCAATCGATATTCCATCTCCTACCACTACAATATCTATGTCTCTGTTTTGTGTGTCGCGCTCCATTAGCAGGTCGCGTACATACCCGCCAATTACATAGCCTTCACAGCCTTCATTTTCAATTACTTCAGAAAGAACAGAGAAGATTTCTCCTTTTAAATCTATATACATATTATTGTATGGGAATATGTTGTACTGACCCGGGCAAAGTTACACTTTTACCATGATTTTGGATATCTGATATATTATTGTGTTCTTTGGTATGGTTGTTAAAGAGCTAAGATAAACTCCGGTTGTTGGCCGGACAAAACTTATTGATATGGTAGAATATTTAACTAAAGAGACTTTTCTGGAGAAGGTCTTTGATTATGAGGATAATAAGGAGTGGAAATACTCTGGTGAACTGCCCTGTATAATCGATTTCTATGCTGACTGGTGCGGCCCGTGTAAAACTATTGCCCCGATACTGGAAGAGCTTTCGGAAGAGTATAAGGGTAAACTTGTTATTTATAAAATAGATACTGAAAAGGAGCAGGAACTGGCAGCCGTTTTTGGAATAAAGAGCATTCCCTCTCTGCTGTTTGTGCCTGTTGAGGGCCAACCTCAGATGGCAGCAGGGGCTCTTCCGAAAGAGACTTTCCGAAAGGCTATAAAGGATGTTTTCGGCCTGGGGGCTGAGTGAGTTTTACGAGGTAGAGGAGAAAATTGCAGAAAAATGAAACTTTTTTCGTTTTCGTTCGTTTAATAAGTAGGTTGAACAGAGACAGTAGTTTCTGGTTTTAGGTTTAGGGTAATGATGTTGGAGTCCGTCGCTGAGTAGCAGAGGCGGACTCCCATTTTTTTATGGCGTAGGCCCGGAGAGACAACAGCTCTCAACTATCTCCGGCTGCTATGAATGGGTGGCCGGGAGGATGGGTCTACTCATCTTCTTTGAAAATGCTCTCTATCTCTTCTTCGGTGCTCTTAAGTTTTTTCTGACACTCTTTGATCAAAGCAGAGGCCCTTTTTACACTTGATGAGAGGGCGTCAATATCTGTTTCACCACTCTCAATTTTCGCTATGATCTGCTCTATTTCACTCATGGCCTCCCCGAATGTAAGCTCTCTCTTTTCCATGTTTATATCACAAATTAGTTACTATCATCACCTTTTTCAACCCTGCTTACAACTTTTCCGTCACGGAAGAGGGTTGTAATATGGTCTCCGCCCTCTATATCATTGCTGCTGTATACCGCTTTGCCATTTAACACTGTTATTGTGAAACCTCTCTCAAGAACTGCCTCGGGACTGTAGGCCCTCACTACAGCGGCGGCCGACCTGACCTCTTCTGATCTTCTCTGCAGAAGTGTGAGGGATGACTTACGAAGCTTCTCTCTCTGCCGGGTGATACCATCCCACCCTTTTAGCACTCTTTGCCTGACACCGCTTGCTACTCTGCTTCCTGCCAGTGCCGTATCTGTCTTTGACCTGCCAAGGATATGAGATGAGGCTGCTGACAGGGTTACGGAGAGGGCCGATATCTTTTTGCGATACTCTGAGGTTATGGAGTTGACAGATGGAACCAGCCTTCGGGTGACATCGTTTGTACGCACCCCTGAATACCTTAGCGTCTCTGCAACTGCCTGCCTTAGTCTTCTGTTGAAATCTTCCAATAGTGATGCTGTGTCGAGCATCATGTCAACTATCTCTCCTGCAACAGCCGTCGGTGTTTTGAGCGACCTCCATGCTACAATGTCCAGTACTGATACATCTTTGTCGTGACCAATGCCTGTAATGACAGGAAGCGGAAACTGGGATACATGAAAGGCGAGGCTGTAATCGTCGAACCACTGCAGGTCGGAGCTGGAACCACCTCCTCTTATTATGGCGACCAGATCGAATCTGTCGGCTCTGTCTGCAATGAGGTTTAGTGCCGACACTATACCTCCGGCAGTCTCCTTTCCCTGCATGGGCGAATTGTAAAGCTCGGTGCTGAAAATAAACCCGTAAGGGTTGTTGTTCAGTTGATTAATAAAGTCAGTGTAGCCGGCAGCGGACGATGAGGATACTACGGCCACCCTTTTGGGAAGAAAGGGGGCGGGCAGCTCGCGATTCATCTCTATTACACCCTCCTGTTCCAGCCTCCTGATTGTCTCCTGCCTCCTGAGGGCGACATCGCCGAGCGTGTAGGCCGGATCTATATCGGTGATGCTGAGGCTTAGTCCGTATAGCTCATGATAATCAACAGTAACCTTTACCAGAACAGATATACCTGACTTCAACTCCATGCCTGCTCCCGATTCGAATTGGGGCTTTATCATCCTGAAGCGTGACGCCCATATAATAGCTCTTGCCCTGGCTCTTATATTACCTCCCTCTCTACTCTTCTCTATAAGCTCGAGATAACAGTGGCCGGAGTAGTTGATGTTGAGCTCCGATATCTCTGCCATGACCCAGTAGCTGTCGGGCATAGAGACCACAATGGAGTCTCTTATCATCATCTGAAGCTCACTAAGTGTTACCTTGTCTCTGACCATAGTGCCGGGTGTTACTGATGGTTGCAGGGGGACGGGCGGTGCACTCCGGGCTACCAGTCCCAGATGGTACCGGTTATTTCAGGATCTGATATCCGCCCTCTGTTGCGCTCCAGAAAATCAAGAAGCTGATTCTCCCGCTCAATTACCTCTTCTCTGTTTTTTAAAACGCCAGCACTGTATATCATCTCAAACTGCAGCTCGCCCTCTTCATCAAACACCTTCCATGTGCCGTCTCTGGTGTTGTCGCTGTACCTGCCTATATACTGATAAGTGCCGTTGAGGAAGTATGCCGTAAAGTCGCCATGCAGCCGTCCCTCCTTATAATTTCCCACAATGCATCTGTTTCCGTTTGAGTAATACTGCTTCCATTCTCCATGACGAACCCCCTTTTGATAGTAGACCTTCTCTGCTACTGTGCTGTCCCGGTAAAACTTAAGCGATATTCCGTGGCGAAGATTGTTTTTATAGCTCTCTTTTCCTACAAGATAGTTCTCGGTCTGTTCGGAGAAAAGCCTCCATGTTCCCTCTCTTTTCTGATTGACATACAATCCTTTGGCGGCAATATTTCCATTAGGATGAAAGAAGGTGGCTTCAGCATCTCTCCCATTTTCCAGATGGTTCATAAGGGCTCTCAATGTGCCATCTTCGTAAAAGCGGCGAAATTCGCCAACGGGCCTGTCATTAACAAAGTAACCTTTATAAAGAGGTCTGCCATTGGGATAGTCTACCCTCCAGTAACCCTGCTTCATTCCCGAACTGTCGGTACGGTTTATTGTGTCAGCTACCTGGCTGCTCAGCATCTGAGTTGATGCTGCTGCAAAAAGTATTAGTATAATTACCTTTCTCATTGCCCTTAGATGTTTCTGTTTCGATTTACCTGTTGTATACCGTTATGTAGCGGTATAACGACGAAGACCCGGTAATTATTTTTTGCTCTGTCAGTAGTAAAGTTATTTCTGATACACTGTCAGGCCATATGGGAAGATCATAACAATATCTTTAGTTGACTCCCTGCCGTAAAAATAACAAAAAATCCCGGCATTACCGGGATCTTTTACTTAGTGTGTAGCTGTCCGGAGAGATGGTAAAACACTATACTCCGGTAATTGCCAGCCCTATTTAACCTCTTCGAAATCTACATCGGTAACATCATTGTCCGATGAGTCATCACTGCCTTTCTTGCCATCGCCCTGACTCTCTTCACCTGCAGCTCCCTGCTGCTGAGCCTGTTGTTCGGCTGAGGCTTTGTACATCTCTTCAGATGCTGCCTGCCAGGCACTGTTCATTTCGGCCATGGCCGGGTCTATCTTTGAAATATCCTGACTCTTATGTGCCTCTTTGAGCTTCTCGAGGGCAGACTCAATAGCACTTTTTTTGTCGGCAGGGATCTTGTCGCCAAACTCTTTCATCTGCTTTTCGGTGCTGAATATAAGACTGTCGGCGCTATTTATCTTATCGACAGTTTCGCGTGCCTGCTTGTCGGCCTCTTCGTTGGCTTTGGCTTCCTCTTTCATCCGGTTTATCTCATCTTCGGTAAGTCCGGACGAGGCCTCTATGCGTATCTTCTGCTCTTTTCCGGTTCCCTTGTCTTTGGCTGAGACATTGAGAATACCGTTGGCATCTATGTCGAAGGTAACCTCTATCTGAGGTATCCCCCTTGGCGCGGGAGGAATTCCATCAAGATGAAACCTGCCTATTGTCTTGTTGCCCTGCGCCATAGGCCTCTCTCCCTGAAGAACATGAATCTCTACCGAGGGCTGACTGTCAGCAGCAGTGGTGAATACCTCTGTCTTTTTGGTAGGAATGGTGGTGTTCGCCTCTATAAGCTTCGTCATTACCCCACCCATTGTCTCAATACCAAGCGAAAGCGGCGTTACATCGAGCAGGAGAACATCTTTTACCTCGCCTGTAAGTACTCCGCCCTGTATGGCTGCTCCAATGGCAACTACCTCATCGGGATTAACCCCCTTGGATGGTGCCTTGCCGAAAAAATCTTCGACGACCTTCTGTATAGCCGGTATCCTGGTAGAACCGCCTACAAGTAGTACCTCGTCGATGTCTGAAGGCTGAAGGCCGGCATCACTAAGAGCTTTTTTGCAGGGGCCGATCACATCCTGTATAAGCTTGTCTGAGAGCTTTTCAAAATGTGCGCGGGTAAGTGTCTTTACAAGGTGCTTAGGTATACCATCAACAGGCATAATGTAGGGGAGATTGATCTCTGTCTGTGTGGAACTGGAGAGCTCTACCTTTGCCTTCTCAGCAGCCTCTTTGAGACGCTGTAACGCCATCGGGTCTCTCTTCAGATCGATTCCCTCATCTTTCTTGAACTCCTCTGCCAACCATTCGATAATTACCTGATCGAAATCATCACCACCAAGATGAGTGTCTCCGTTTGTCGATTTAACCTCAAAAACTCCGTCACCAAGCTCGAGTATCGAGATGTCAAAGGTTCCTCCACCCAGATCGAATACCGCAATCTTGAGATCCTGACTCTTCTTGTCAAGGCCGTAGGCAAGTGAAGCGGCAGTGGGCTCGTTAATGATTCTCATCACCTTCAGTCCGGCAATCTCTCCGGCCTCTTTGGTGGCCTGTCGCTGTGAGTCACTGAAGTAGGCAGGTACAGTAATGACCGCCTCTGTTACCTCCTGCCCGAGGTAGTCTTCTGCTGTCTTCTTCATCTTCTGAAGAACCATTGCCGATATCTCCTGTGGCGAGTATTTCCTCTCTTCTATCTCTACCCTGGGTGTATCGTTCTCTCCTTTTACAACCTTGTAGGGGACTCTCTTAACCTCTTCCGTGACCTTGTCCCAACCTTCGCCCATAAATCTTTTTATGGAAAAAATGGTCTTGTCTGCGTTTGTGATTGCCTGCCTTTTAGCCGGATCGCCAACCTTTCTCTCTCCGTTTGCAACAAAAGCAACAACAGAAGGGGTGGTTCTCTTACCTTCACTATTCGGTATAACAACCGGCTCGTTTCCCTCCATCACAGAAACACAGGAGTTTGTGGTTCCGAGGTCTATTCCAATAATTTTACCCATATCTATATCTCTTTTCTGTATTTAAAACTTTTCTCAATTCTGTACGCAACAGCCGAACCTTTAAGGTCACCGCTGAAACTGATACAGCCGGCTGCTACCATTGCCAGGGGAGAGATCAATCATTGTGCCATGACTGTAAGCTGATGGTACTCCTGTAATAATGGCACTTCGTTCTCCTGTACTTTTTCCGGGCAGGGTAAAAAGGGTGACAAAACGACAGTCTTATGGCGCTTATTTCATGCTGTACAGTTTAAAATCAACTCTATTTTGTAGCTTTGTTCCGACTTAAACTATATGTGCTATGTCAATACATAAAAAGGTAAGGCGGGTTACTACCCATGTTTTGTCAGAGATGAAGCTTCGCAGTGAGAAGATAGCGATGCTGACAGCATATGACTACTCTATGGCCGGTATAGTCGATTCGGCCGGTGTCGATATTGTTCTTGTGGGTGACTCTGCATCTAATGTGATGGCGGGGTATGAGACGACCTTGCCTATTACCCTGGATAATATGATATACCACGCAGCATCTGTGGTAAGGGCAGTCAAGAGAGCCCTTGTGGTTGTAGATATGCCCTTTGGAACCTATCAGGGTAACTCTATGCAGGCACTTGCCTCTGCTATCCGTATAATGAAGGAGACTGGCGCGCACGCTGTTAAACTGGAGGGAGGAACCGAGATTATAGGGTCGGTTGACAGAATTCTCTCTGCCGGCATACCTGTAATGGGACACCTTGGCTTAACGCCACAGTCAATACATAAGTTTGGCACCTATGTGGTCAGGGCCAGGGAGGAGGAGGAGGCTAATAAGCTGAAAAAGGATGCTCTAAGACTGCAGGAGGCCGGAGTGTTCGCCATTGTCCTGGAGAAGGTTCCCGCTAAGCTGGCTGCTTCAGTTACGGAAGAGCTTAATATTCCCGTTATTGGAATAGGCGCCGGTAAGGATGTCGATGGACAGGTGCTGGTGCTTCATGATATGCTCGGTATCACCCAGGAGTTTTCCCCGAGGTTCCTCCGAAGATACCATAACCTGAATGAAGAGATACGAGGAGCGGTCTCTTCATATGTCGATGATGTAAGGTCTGAATCTTTCCCGGGCGAGAATGAACAGTATTGAACAGAAGTAACGATGATGCCTGAAATTGTGTATGAAGATAATCACCTGATTGCGGTTAACAAAAGGAGCTCAGATCTGGTGCAGGGCGACAAAACCGGTGATGAGTCGCTGGATGTTGCTGTGAAAAAGTATATTAAAGAGAAGTACAATAAGCCGGGTAATGTTTTTGCAGGTGTTATTCACAGAATAGACAGGCCTGTGAGTGGTGTGGTTCTCTATGCGCGGACATCAAAGGCGCTATCCAGAATGAGCGAAGTTTTTCGCGAGAAGAGGATCAGGAAGAGGTATATCGCTGTAGTAAAGGAGATGCCACCCGCAGAAAAGGGTGAGCTGAGACACTACCTTAAGAAAAATGAGAAGCAGAACAGGTCTTATGCCTTTTCCGATCAGGTGCGGGGGGCTAAGGAGTCTCTGCTTAAATACTATATCGCAGGCAGGTCTGCCAGCTACTACCTGCTGGTTGTTGACCTGCTTACAGGCCGGCACCACCAGATACGATCGCAACTCGCTGCAGTGGGATGCCCCATAAGAGGTGATCTTAAATATGGTTTCTCCCGCTCTAACAGGGGTGGTGGCATAGACCTTCATGCCCTTCAGCTTTCGTTTATGCATCCGATAAGGAATGAACCTTTGACGATAACCGCCCAGCCCCCGGCAGATAGCGCATTCAGACAGATATTCGGCCATATAATAACAGACTCTGTATTGGCAGACGGGCCTAAACCTGAGGAGATCGCGGGCTATTGAGTATCGGGAATCTCAGGTGTAGATGAAATCTCAGGTGTATATATAAAGTGAAGATGGGGCGTAAAAGGTACACCCCATCTTCTTTGGTACATGAAAGCCTGACTGTTGTTGTTGGTTGCGCTATCGCATATCGCCTTGTGTAATCTCTACAGTGCAAATATATGACAGTAAGGGGGGTACTGTGGTTAAGATATGGTTAAATCGGGTTAAGGAAAAGTTAAACAGAAACCTTCTTGGCTACATAGTCTTAAATTTGCAGATATGAGCAAGCGGCGTTTTATCTGGTTAATTGCTATGATGGTGATCTCTATTACGGGGGTCACAGTGATGCAGCTATTCTGGATCAATAATGCCATAGCAATAAGGAATGAGAATTTCGACAACTCTGTATTCAATGCACTGAACCGGGCTGCCAACCAGCTGGAGTCTACCGGTAATGTCTCTTTTATGAATCAATATATGTTGCGGGAGTTCCTCTGGCCGGAAGTTGACTCTTTTGAGAATGTAGACCACTACCTCTCTATCGAATCTTTCTCGTCAATTATGGGTGGGAGTGGCCTTACCTTCAGGCGTGGGAGGCTTGCTGACTCGAGCATGGCCGGAGTCAGGGAGGGTCCGCGGATATCTGCCGGAGAGGCTCCGGTATATTCGAGAGTGGAGTCTGATGGGGACTCTGTAGCGCTAATAATATCAGTGCCCGAAGGTGCCAGCGCGGTTATGGGGGCAGATTCAGAAACCTCATCTTCAACCCGGGAACAGAGGGTTGTGGTAGGGCAGGATGAATATGTCAGCTGGCTGAGTAAGCGGATGGAGGAGCTCCAGAATATTAGTGACCAGATGATTAGTGAGTTGTCTCAATGGGAGTCAAGAAGCACTCCTGACAGCCGTATGGTTGACAATACCCTTAGCAGGATGTTGGACCTCTATGGTATAAAGGTGCCCTATGAGTTCATTGTTTTAAGCGGCGATGAGATAGCGGGAGGTGACTACTCTGATGCAAACCTTGAGCGACTTAAAGAGAGCGAATACGGGGTGTCTCTCTTTCCAGACAGACTGGTAGGTGATGACATGGTTTTAAAGCTCATATTTCCCGAGAAGCGTGAATTCCTTATCGGAAGTATGATGGGGCTTTTAACAGGCTCTCTTATCTTTTCGCTTGTGATACTCTCGACATTCGGACTTAGCCTCTATCTTATTGTACGACAGAAGAAGATATCTGAGATGAAGGCCGATTTTGTCAATAATATGACCCACGAGTTTAAAACGCCTATAGCGACAATATCGCTGGCAGCCGATACAATTGTTAACCCACGCATAATTGCAGATGAAAAGGGCATCAAGCACTTCGTGGGGATGATAAAAAAGGAGAACAGCAGAATGAACAGGCAGGTAGAGACTATACTGCAGCTTGCATCACTTGATCGTCATGAGATAGACTTTAAGTTTTCTGATGTTTCTCTTCACTCAATCATTGAGAAGGCAATAGAGTCTATGGAGATCCAGGTGAGACAGAAGAACGGGATTATTACCCCTCTGCTAGAGGCGGTTGACAGTGTTATTTATGGTGATCCCGAACACCTGACCAACCTTATGCATAACCTGCTTGATAATGCCAATAAGTATAGCCCCGATGAGCCCGATATAACGGTTGAGACTGGCAACAGGGATGACGGCATCTTTATCAGGGTTACAGACAAGGGGGTGGGGATGACCAAGTCTGTGCAGTCGAAAATATTTGACAGTTTCTACCGCCAGCCGGTGGGCAATATACACAATGTTAAGGGCTTTGGTCTTGGACTGAGCTATGTGAAGAAGATAGTTGATGCCCACAAGGGCGTCATTGAGGTTACAAGCGAAACGGGCAAAGGCAGTAGCTTTGAAATCTATTTACCTTTTAACTGGGAGGATTAAGATGACAAGGAGGAGGAAAACCAGGATATTTCTCGTTGAAGATGATCTCAGCTTTGGCTCGGTTCTCAGGTCATATCTGGAGATAAATGACTTTGAAGTTGACTGGGTGGATGACGGCAAGTACGCTGTTGATACATTTCGTAAGGGCTCTTACGATATATGTATACTGGATATCATGTTGCCCAATGTTGACGGATTTACCATAGGGGAGGAGATAAGGAGAATAAACACCTCTGTGCCTATTGTCTTTCTGACCGCAAAGAAGATGAAGGAGGATCAGCTTAAAGGTTACGGCCTGGGCGCTGATGACTACATAACTAAACCTTTCGATACTGAGATACTGCTCTGTAAAATAAAGGCTATTCTCTCCCGCAATGAGCTTATGAACCCCGAAAAGGACATATATGAGGTAGGAGGGTTCCTGTTTAACAGTAAACTGAGAACATTAACGGCCGGAGAGAAGGTGATTAAGATGACCCCAAAGGAGGGGCAGCTATTGGAGATGCTTGCCCGATATCCCAATACCCTTATAAGTCGTGAAGCGGCCCTGAAAAAGATATGGGGGTCGGATGATTATTTTACGGCTAGAAGTATGGATGTGTATATTACTAAGCTGCGAAAATACCTCTCTACAGACCCCTCTGTTTCGATAAAGAATATTCACGGATCTGGCTTTCAACTGCTGGTTGAGGAGAAGGGTGAGGGTAACGGTGAGGGTAACGGTGAGGGTAACGGTGAGGGTAACGGTGAGGGAGCTGGCGATAAGACAGCCGGTTAATATGCCATATATTTGCAGCTATGCCTGAAAGGCCATGGGTAGCAGTGAGCCGGCTCCGTCACAAACCACTGTTTTTTCTGACCCTCCCATTATTATCTTAATACGATTCCCACTTCTCATCTCCTCTTCTGCTATAACCTGCCTGCATTTACCGCATGGTTTAACCGGATTGGCGGTAAGATTTCCCTCTTTTGAAAGAGCGACTACAGCAATGGCTGCCACAGTACTTCGCGGGTATAGGGCTACCACTGAAGAGAGAGCATTGTGCTCAGCACAGATGCCACCCGGGAATGATGAATTTTCTACATTACACCCGGTCACTACGGTGCCGTCATCAAGAAGAGCTGCAGATCCGACAGGGAACCCTGAGTAGGGTGAGTAGGATCTTTTTGCAGCCGCAATGGCATGATCAATGAGTTCGGCCTCTGAGTCTCCGAGTTCATCTTTGCTGTCAAACTCATAAAAAACGATCTCTGTTACTATCCTTTTCATAACCTTGTTAATGTTGATATGGTCTATGCGGCCAGTTATCAGATTTGAGTCCCGATCAGTCTGCCCTTTCCCTGAATTGTTACTGAGCAGGGCGACCAGCAATTTACGATATTATTGCCATATAACAGATAGAGCAGGATAGGCACGAAAAGGAGTGTTTGTCCGTTGTTGATAAAATGGCTCTTTTCTTAATAAACTCTACATTAAAGACTGGATGTAGTTGTTTCGCTACAATATTTTTGTCACAAATGAGCAGTAAGATGAGCAGATATCTCTTTTTTCTACTGGCGGTTATGACTCTGTTTTCATGCAGATCGGCCAGAGTTTCAAATGTAAGCGTTACACCCGAAAATGAGGTTGTAAGGCTATATCTTGAGCAGTATGCTGCCCTGGCAGTAAGCGAGATGAGGCGAACTGGCATTCCCGCAAGCATTAAACTGGCCCAGGGTATGATTGAGTCTGATCATGGGCGCAGTCGTCTGGCCACGCAGGCCAATAACCATTTTGGAATCAAATGCCACAGTAGCTGGACAGGCCCTATGGTGTATCATGATGATGATGAGACTGATGAATGTTTCCGGAGCTATCGGAATGCTGAACAATCATTTATTGACCACTCAGACTTTCTTCTCAACGGCTCAAGGTACAGTTCGCTGTTTGACCTGAGACCGACAGACTACAGGGGGTGGGCAAGGGGACTCAGCAGGGCCGGATATGCCACAAATCCGGCATATGCTGATATGCTAATAAGAAAGATTGAGAACAATAATCTGCAGCTCTATGACAGGGTAGGTACGGGTTCATCGGCTGGTGGCCGGACAAATGTCAGGGAGAGGCCGGCAACATTGAGGGGCTCAAGGTTTGGAGCTGAAGCGGCCGCACGAGTTATGGTGCGCAACAGGGTTAACTATATAATAGTAGCCGAAGGGGATAGTTACGAAACTTTACGCAGAGACTTTAATCTCAGGAGCGGGGAGATTGAGAGATATAATGAGCGCCCGGTTGATGAGCTTCTTGTACCGGGTAACATTCTTTACCTTCAGCCGAAGAGAAAGAGGGCTGAGGTTGGCTACCGGCACCACACCGTAAGGGAAGGGGAGACTATGCATGAGATATCCCAGCACTATGCCATAAGGGTGGAAGAGCTGTATAAACTCAATTTTATGGAGAAGGGCAGTGAGCCCGAGCCCGGTAGACAGATTTTACTCCGTTAGAGGCCTCACCGGCCCCTCTCCTGCAACACCATCTCTCTGGAGAGGGCTACGGTACCAGACATATCATACCCCTGAAGCAGTTCGCCTGCAGACACTGTTTTTCTGCCCGCCAGCTGAAGAGTAATAATGGATAAAAAGCCTTTACCACATGCAACCTTAAGCCCTTTTTTCCCTTCGACAACTACGGTTCCAGGTTCAAGAGGGTGCTCTTCTGTTTCAGGGTTGGACTCAAACAGCTTGAAAGCTACTGCCTCTTTCCCTTTTATGTTGCCAAAATATGAGCGTGCAGCAGGAGCGGGTGCCAGGCCTCTGACAAAATTGTGCAGGCTTACAGAGTCACGCTTCCAGTCAATTACGCAGTCGTCAGGAAATATTTTCGGAGCCCTCTTTAATTGCTCTCCGGGTGAGATGAAACTCTCCTGATTAAGCGGGGTGACGGTTCCGGAGACAAGGGCGTTGACCGTCTTTACAACCAGTGCGGCACCCTTTCTCATTAACCTTTCGTGAAGGTATTCCGAATTGTCGGTGGGGAAAATATTAACCTTTTCACGGAACAATATTTTCCCGGTGTCAAGTCCCGAATCTATAAGGAAAGTTGTTACTCCTGTCTCGGTTTCTCCATTTATTATGGCATGATTAATGGGTGCTGCGCCTCTGTACTGGGGCAGCAGGGAGGCATGCAGGTTGAAGGTTCCCAGCGATGCCACAGACCACACCTCTTCGGGGATGATCCGGAAGGCGACAACAACTATAATGTCGGGAGATAGCTCTTCTAACTCTTTTAAAAAAGCGCTCTCTTTAAGGTTAACGGGCTGAAGAACCTTGAGGTTACTCACCCCGGCAAACTCCTTTACCGGGCCCGGTGACAGTTTCCTGCCTCGTCCTGACGGCTTGTCAGGGGCAGTAACAACAGCGCAAATGTTATGTCCGTTCATAAGCAATGCACCAAGGCTTGCCACAGAGAAATCCGGGGTGCCCATGAAAAGGATACGGGGTCTGTTTTTCATTTCGGCTATTTTACCAATGCAAAACTAAGTAATAATGGCACTATCTGCAACCTGACCAGGGTCTGACAGCAATTATCCACCGGCTGCCACCGCTATATCACCCCTTACTGTAATGCGGTTCTGCTTGGTAATGTTGAAGCTCTCCTCTTTAGTTTTGGCCGCTTGCCCTATTACTGCATACCTCAGTTTCTATATTGGATATGAGCAGACACAACTCTATTAAACAGTGTTAACAGCTCTCTCTATCGGGGGCTTGACGCTGCTCTTTTGTTAACTTTGCAATCTGATATTGTCTCTCTTTCAATCGATCCGTCAGACTACCGATACCTTTTGTGTCTCTTTTCTGCCCGGATTACAAAAAAGGGTCTCTTATGACAAAAAAAGGATTTCACTGGCGCAGTTATGTCAGTTTTGTGCTCTTTCTGAGCTTTTTTCTGATGTCACTCTCGGGCATTATTCTCTATCTGGCTCCAGCCGGCAGGATAGGGAGATGGATAGCCTGGACCATGCTTGGTTTTTCAAGATCGCAGTGGGAGGATATTCATACCATCTCATCGTATCTCTTTATAGGGTTCGGACTCGTACACCTCTTCAGCATGAACTGGAGGCCCTTTATCTCTTACATGAGAAACCGGCTGACGAAACGGATGAATCGGCGAAGAGAGTTGGCTATGGCTACTGCTACATTTTTGGTTGTAACTCTATTTACTGTTGCAAAGATTCCTCCGGTCTACTCAATAATGGATCTTGGTAATCATATAACCGCTTTGTGGGCTGACCGATATGGGGTGCCCCCTGTGCCACATGCAGAGAGAATGACAATAGAGGAGGCTGCAATACAGCTTTTTGATACCGACCCCGACTCTTTGATTGTGGTTATGCGTGCCTCGGGTATTGAGCTGGATGGGCCTTATGAGGTTATGAGGGATGTCGCCGGGAATAACAGGATGTCACCGGCAGCCCTTTTTGGAAGGTTGTGCGAATATTTTACCCCGGTAATTTTTATTGAAGGTACAGGAGGCAGGCCCGACTGAAAAGGGGTATGGCAGCCTATGACTTTTTGTTCTTGTAGCAGCTTATGGTGTGGCCCATTTTACTGACTTTTGTCTCGATATAGAACTCATTGTGAGAGTTGGACTCGACTTCAAGGGGAACAGTATCCACAATGGTGATGCCGTAACCCTCCAGTCCTGCCCTTTTAATGGGGTTGTTTGAGATAAGCTTGATGTTTCCGAGCTTAAGCTCCCGCAGAATGCTGGCACCCACACCATAATCCCTCTCATCTTCGGCGAATCCGAGGTCAAGGTTTGCCTGGACGGTATCACGACCCTCCTCCTGCAACTTATAGGTCTTTATCTTGTTTAACAGCCCTATTCCTCTGCCCTCCTGGTTGAGGTAGATTATAGCGCCTTTGCCCTCTTTTTCGACCATCTCCATTGCCTTGTGCAACTGTAAACCGCAGTCACATCTAAGAGAGCCAAAGATGTCGCCTGTAAAACAGCTGGAGTGAAGCCTTACCATGATGGCTTCATCCTTATCCCATGACCCCTTAACCAGTGCGGCGTGCTCAAGCCCGTTACTAAGCTGCCTGAAGGGTATAAAACAGAAGTCGCCATATCTGGTCGGCAGCTTAACTTTCTCTCCCTTCTCAATGATAGATTCGCTCTTTAGCCGGTATGCTATAAGATCCCTTATGGATATTATTCTTATTCCGAACTTTTTAGAGATCTCAATAAGATCGGGCAGTCTGGCCATTGTGCCATCATCATTCATTATCTCAACCAGTGCACCACCAGGCTTTAATCCTGCCAGTCTTGTAAGGTCTACAACGGCCTCGGTATGTCCGGCACGACGGAGAACGCCCCTTGACTTGGCCTTTAAGGGAAATATGTGACCGGGCCTTCCAAGGTCTGACGGCTCGGTGTCGTGGTCAACAAGAGCTCTTATGGTTAGTGCCCTGTCACTTGCAGATATTCCGGTTGTTGTTTCGTCACTCAAAAGGTCGACTGAAACTGTGAAAGGTGTTTCGTGCAGCGAGGTGTTCCTCCCGACCATCAGGTCAAGCTCTAGATCTTCACATCGCTCTTCGGGTATGGGTGCGCATATCAACCCCCTTCCGTGGGTTGCCATAAAGTTGACTATCTCGGGTGTTGTCATCTCGGCAGCACAGACGAAGTCTCCCTCATTCTCTCTGTCTTCATCGTCAACAACTATGACTACCTTGCCATCTCTTATATCATCTATTGCATCCTCAATCTTGTCAAGCCTTATTTCGCTCATCTTATGACTCCTTTTTGGCAGTTGCCCGCAACAGGCAGACATGCTGTTAATAATGGTGCAAAAGTAGGAAAATTGAAGCAAGCTACCGAGGGGCAGGGTCACAAAAATGCATGACTTTAATCACCAACATCTGTTATCTCAGTCGGGTAACTCTTCTGAGGTAGTTGTAAAACCGCTTGCCGAAATTGGTGTAGGTCTCGCTGCTCATAATTACAGAATCTGTGGTAGCCATGTAGGTCAATATTACTCCCGCCGGGAGGAGAACAAATGAGGAGAGCCACATTCCGGCAAATGACGAGAGGTGATCTTCACGACCCAGCTTTTCGCCCGACAGTGATATTACATAGTATATTACAAAAAAGAGTATGGAGATTACCGCCGGCGTACCCAGGCCTCCTTTCCTGATTATTGCTCCAAGTGGTGCACCGATAAAGAAGAAGACCAGGCATGAGAAGGGGAGTGTGAATTTGCGGTGCCAGTCATTCTCATACCTCCTTATAAAATTGACTTCATTATGAAGCAGGGCTCCCTTTTCATCTATGAAATTTGATGCATTTTTGACATTGTCCATCGCATGACGCAGGGCGGCAAGCCTGGCATCTCCCTGTACCTGATTGAATGCCTTTTCGGTGTTGAATGGTGCGGGTGGTGCACGGTCATGACCCGGCTCTCTTTCCGGAGTCGATGCCGATTGATCTGACCTGTACAGCTTATTGCTTTTAAACTCATTGAAGTAGGTACTGACTCTGTCGTTGAAGCCTCTGTGCAGCGAATCTATCTCTGTTGATAGTTCGGAAATATTGAGCATGCCTGAATGTGAACCAAAAAGTGACTCATCGCTCCTTATTAGCTCAAAGCCAGTCAGTTCTACTGTAATTACCTGCTCATCGAAGGTGTTGCGCCTGCTCGGGAAGGTGCGGTCTGATAATCTTCTGCTACTCTCATCCATTTCAGTATGCGAGTATCCATTATAGAGCGTGAGCACAAGTCCCGTTCTGTCAGGTGTAACCACCATATATCCGGAGTCGGCTGTAGTGACACTGTAGTTTCCCCTTCTTTCCCGATGGTCGTAGATAAGTATGTTGTGCATCAAATTGGTTTCATGATCTCTGTCTCTGATCTTAATGCTGAATCCGTCAATGCCATCATAGAAGACGCCGGGCTGGATGTTGAGTTCCGGTCTCTTGTTTCTTATATCGTGAAGAAGGGTTCTAGCTTTTCTTGTAGAGTATGGCAAAACATTGTTAGAGAAGAAAAAAGAGCCGATAACGATTAATGAGATAAAAACCATCAGGGGTCTCATGATTCTTTGCAGAGATATGCCTGAAGATTTAAGGGCCGTGAGTTCAAGGTGCTCTCCCATATTGCCGAATGTCATCAGTGAGGCAAGAAGTATTGCGAGGGGAAGCGCCATGGGTACGAAGGTGAGAGTGAACTGGAATAGCAATTCACCAAGAATCTTAAACTCCAGACCCTTGCCGGCAAGCTCATCGACATACATCCATAGAAACTGCAACACCAGTACAATAAGTACTATGAAGAAGGTCAGTATGAGCGGACCGATAAATGAGCCAAGTACAAATCTGTCAACTTTTTTCACGATCTTTTTCTGCTCCTTTAACCGAACTGCAAACCTACAGGTTTTTCAGCAAAAACCATTCTGTTACTCTATATAACAGTAGTTTCAGTGATTCCTGCATAGTAAACGGGTCTCTGATTAAGTTGTTATATTTGGCGCATGGAATTAGGACTCCTCTCTTTGCTGCCTTTGGCAATAACCCTCGTGGTAGCCTACGCAAGCAGGTCTGCCACTTTTGCCCTTATTACCGGATGCCTTACCGGCATTATACTGTATGGTAGGGATCCTGCCGGCGGATTTGTTGATCTTGCCTCGGAGGCGTTGGGTAACAGTGAGTTTATCTGGATTACCATAATCATTATAGCTATAGGTATTCTCTTTGAGTTTTATAAATATACCGGGGTTTTCCGAAGCTTTACCAGAAAGCTGGCGTCATCTTTCAGTTCTGAAAGGGGAACCGGCTTCTCTGCCTGGCTGATGGGACTCTTTATTATAGATGACTACTTCAGCCCGCTTATGAGCGGTATGGTAATGAGGCCCCTTACCGACAGGCTAAGAATATCGCGCGAGAAGCTCGCCTTTATTCTCGACTCTACAACAGCACCGGCATGTGTGCTATTCCCTTTTACCGCCTGGGGTGCGTATCTGGCGGGGCTTACTGCCGATCAGGGCGGGGCTGCTGCCGATCCGTCTATAGCCTTCTCTGTTTTTCTTAACTCAATACCATATAATTTTTACGCCATAATACTTATCATATTCACCCTGGGTATAGCTCTTAAGATAATACCAGACTTCGGGCCAATGCGAAAAGCTGAAAAGCGTGCCCGTACTACCGGTGCCGTAATAAGGCCAGGGGCCTCTCCGCTAATAAGCGAGGAGGCAGACGGCGTTGCCGGTGAAGGGGAGGTGAAGGCCAATCTTATTACAGATATGGTGGTGCCTCTTGCAATTATTATCGGTGTGGCGGCGACAACATTAATAGTGCAGGGTAGTGTGAAGATAGCAGAGGCCTTTATTACATCAGTTGCCTATCTCTCTGTGTTGATGTTTGTAACAAGACGAATGAACGGAATTACCGGCCTCATCAACCTCTTTTACCGTGGAATGAAAAGCGTAATACCTGCTCTCGTAATTATTGCTCTTGCATATTGCCTTAATACGATAACACGCGATCTCGGATCGGCAGCCTATATTACAGGTCTTGCCGATGGACTGCTTACACCCTCGTTGCTTGTGGCTGCCACTTTCTTTTTTACCTCGGTAATCTCATTTTCGACCGGAACTTCCTGGGGCGCATTCGCCATTATGATGCCTTTTTCGCTCTCGGTAGCCTATACTTTTACAGGCGGGGAGATCGAACCATTGATATACAAGTGCGTAGCTGCGGTTGCCGGGGGTGGAATATTCGGAGATCACTCATCTCCCGTGTCAGATACCAGCGTGCTCTCGTCGGCAGGAGCCGGGTGCGATCATATGGATCATGTTATTACACAACTACCCTACGCTATTCTTGTCGGAGTAGCTACCATAATAATATATCTGGTTGTGTGATTTATTGTTCTCATAAACAGGGTTTTTAATGGATTGGATAGTATGGAATACGACTTTGACAGAATAGTGGAGAGAAGGGGTACCGGCTCCTTTAAGTGGGATACAAACCAGGAGAGATTTGGCAGGGATGATCTGATTCCATTCTGGGTGGCCGATATGGATTTTGCCTCTCCCCAACCTGTGACAGAGGCTATGAAGAGGCGCCTTGAGCATCCCGTATATGGGTATAGCGCCAGAGATGACGACTATTTCAGCGCTGTAACCGGATGGCTCTCTTCCCGTCATAACTGGCAGGTGAAGAGAGAGTGGCTCGCCTTTTCGCCCCCGGGTGTTATTCAGGCTATCCACATACTCATCAATATCCTTACCCGGCCAGGTGATTCTGTAGTGGTACAGACCCCCGCCTACTCACCTCTTCTGAATGTTGTTACCGGAAACGGAAGGGTGCTGGTGAAAAACAGCCTGAAAGAGAGCGGTGGAAGGTATATGATCGACTTTGATGATCTTGAAGAGAAGATAGATTCGGCAGTCTCACCATCTCTTCTGCTTTTTTGCAGTCCCCATAATCCTTCGGGAAGGGTGTGGGATCGGGAAGAGCTTGTCCGGCTATCTGCTATTTGCAGTAAGAGAGACATATTTGTTATCTCTGATGAGATACATGCCGATTTCGTATTTCCCGGCAAAAGTCATTTACCATACGGGTCATTGTCAGATGAGGCTTTGCAAAAATCTATAACCTGTATATCGGCAAGTAAAACCTTTAATATATCAGGGCTGCAACTTGCTACCCTGGTTATTGCAGATGCGGAGATAAGAGAGAGGTATGAGAAGGCGGTAGATGTTGCACAACTGAACCTGGACAATATCTTTGGTGAAGTGGCTTTGAAGGCTGCCTACACGGAGTGTGAAGAGTGGCTTGACCATCTGCTGGTATATCTGAAAGGTAATCTCGATATGCTTACCGCCTTTATTTCAGAACACCTTCCTGCCGTGAAGGTTAACAGGCCTGAGGGAACCTACCTTGTGTGGTTGGATTTCAGGGCATTGGGACTCAGCTCTGCAGAGATCAACAGGTTGCTTGTTGAGAGAGCCGGTGTAGCCCTGTATGAGGGGAGAGAATTCGGAGAGGATCGCGATGGTTTTTTCAGGATGAATATTGCCTGTCCCCGGCCGCTTCTGAAAGAGGGGCTGACAAGAATAGGGGAGGCACTAAGTGGTTATCTATGATAAAAGGATTATTTTTGGAGGAAGAGAGAGCATCGATATGAAAGACTTGAGAATTACCAATACTCTGCTGGCTATCCTGGTGATACCTTTTGTACTCTACTTGCTTCAGGTACTCTCGTTTATTTTTGTGCCACTGGTTTTCTCAATGTTCATTACCCTGATGTTTCTTCCCCTTATGAGGTGGTTTCATAAGAAAAGTGTTCCAAAACCACTGGCCGTTTTTTTTATAGTTCTTCTTTTTGCCATAGTGCTACGGGCAGGGGTTGAGGTTATTCAGATGGCTGTAAGAGAGATTGCTGCTTCTGAAGCCTCACTTGAGATGGCGGAGGAGAAGTTGATGAGTGCGGTTTTGACCGTAGAGGCTTTTTTTGGTATTGACAGGATTGAGGGAGAGAATCTCTTTATGCACTATATAAGGCGTAGTGGCATTATGGACGACTTTGGCTCAGCGCTCAATTTTGTGGCCGATACCCTCTCCGTTACACTGCTTACAATATTTTTCACAATACTTATGTTGTCAGAGTCTATTAATTTCCAGATGGTTATGAACAGACTTCTCTTTAAATCACGATACTCATCTGTGAAGATATTCGTTAAGATAGAGAGAGACATAATGAGGTTTGTAAAGGTGAAGATATTTGTAAGCATTCTTACCGGTATGGCAGTTAGTCTGATGTGCGTTATTTTTGGTGTAAGCTTTCCCATAATGTGGGGCGTTATCGCCTTTGCCTCAAACTTTATCCAGATGATAGGGTCTCTGCTGACGGTTATTTTTCTCTCTCTCTTTGCCCTTGTAGAGCTTGACCCCTCCGGAACCCTTCTGCTATTCGTTGTACTGATTATCGGACTTCAACTGCTGCTTGGTAGTGTTCTGGAACCAATACTTATGGGTAAAACATTCAGGGTAAATATTGTTACAGTTCTCTTTATGCTCATGCTCTGGGGGTTTCTCTGGGGTATTCCCGGGATGGTTATGGCTGTGCCCATAACTGTGTTTCTTAAGGTTATTCTGGAGCAGTTTCCAAAGACAAGGGTTATTGCCAGCCTGATGGGAGGGCATGATAAACCGGTTAAGGTGAGGTGGAGAGGCAAACGGTGAATAGACCACCCGCCGCTTAGCTTCGTAGCGGGTAGTCGCTATATCACACCTTCTATATCCTGCACGCTCTTAATCTTCTATGTTTGCCGGGTTGAAGAAGTTGGCTATCTTCCTGTTGGCGGCAATCAATATTACCATTACGATAAGCCACTGAATAACCATTGTTCCCGTGCTGTATGTGCTGAACGGATTCCACCACTGATCGGGATCGTCAACAATAGATTGGTAGATAAGCCAGATAAATATTATTGATATAATAACCGGATTGACATAGATAAAGAGATTATACCACCTGCCTATCTTCATGTTCCGGTCAGACTGGTTAAGATGCTCTCTTCTGAGCTTCTCAACTCCGAACTTCATTACAGCCACGGCGGTGAACATTCCACTGATAAGCAGAGCTACGCCCCATACAAAATCTTGATTGTCAAGGAAATTCATACTGTATGCAGAGGGCAGCCCACACCCAAAGCCAAGCAGGCAGGTGAAGAGTACAGCCTTTTTCCTGTCCCATCCTGCTGTAACAAGGTTTGCTACACCTACCTCTACCTGAGATATCAGTGATGAGATGGCTGCGAAGGCCAGGCAGAGGAAAAATGCTATCGACATAAATATGCCGCCAGGCATCTTGGTGAAGAGCTCTGACATATATATGAAGGTGAGGCCGACATTACCCGACTCCAGTGCTTCGTTGGCGTAATCTATAGAGGGGGAGAGGGCAAATATTGTGGGCAGTATAGCCAGCCCGGCAACTATTGCAATAAGGATGTCGGCATAGGCCACAACAAACATGCTGCCTCCGACACCATCTTTGGGCCTGGTATATATTGCATATGTCATTAGGAGTGCCCAACCCGCTCCGGTTGACCAGGCGGCCTGTGTAAAACCCTCAAGCCATGTTCGGGGGCTGAGAAGGTACTCAGTATCTATGCTGAAAAGATAGCTTACACCCAGCCCGGCACCCGGAAGTGTCAGCGCCCTTACTGCACCGGCTGCCAGAAGAAGGGCAAGGAGAGGCAGTAGTATGCGGGAGAACCTCTCTATTCCCTTTACAACACCCTGATAGAGTATCAGAAAGGCCAGTCCCATGGCAACGAAATGAAAAAAGATGGTTTGTGACGGTGATGTTGAGAAGGCTTCCCATAGAGCATTGGTGTCGGTTCCGGCACTAAACTTTCCCTGAACCGCAAAAATCACATACTTGATGGTCCATCCTGCAACAACAGAGTAGTAGAACATTATTGCAATACATACAAAACCCATCCATGCTCCCATCCAGGAGAATCCTTTCCCGATAAAATCACCAAAGGCACCAACTGACCCCTTCCTTGTAGCTCTTCCTATCGCCATTTCAGACATAAGCAGGGGTACTGAGCAGATTATAACTGCTATTATCAGTATTATCAGGAATGAACCCCCTCCGTGGGCGGCTGCCATTCTCGGGAAGCGCCATATGTTACCGGTTCCCACAGCCATTGCTATTGCTGCAAGAAGGAATCCGAGCTTATTTGAAAAAAATTGCTGTCTGTCTCCCATGGTCTTTTCAGGTTAAGTCAGGGTTCTACATTTACTGTTCTGTCACCGCAAATTTAATTTAATGGATAAGAAATCGTATAGAATCTGTTTTGAAGCATCATTTTTGATCTGTGCCTGTTCCTTTTCGAAAAAAGGAGTACAATTTTTATTAATACCTGAAAGGCAAAAGAAAAAAATGCTATTTTTAATGGTTTGAAATGAAAGCAGACACATAACCAATTTTCTACAATAACCCAATGCTGCCTGCCGCATTATGAAACCTGTTAAACCACTATAACCACTACGAGATTGCTGATCTCTTTGAGGTAGATGTAGTTATTGGATGTGTCTGTTGACAGATAACCTGAAAGCAGAGATTAATTAGCCTAACCAAATAACTATTTGTATATGGAAGCACAAAAGGTAGACATGTTCCTGATGATGAACGGCAAGAACTTCCCGCAGGCACATATTCCTGCTATAAGGGAGAGGTTGCTGGATGTCGAAGACACAAAATGGCCTGTTTTACAGGCTATGCAGTTTAAAGAGCCGGTAATCGCCCTGGTAATTTCTCTTATCGTGGGTCAGCTTGGTATAGACAGATTCTATATTGGTGACACCGGACTGGGCATTGCCAAACTCCTTACATGTGGTGGGATTGGTATATGGACAATTGTTGACTGGTTCCTCATCATGGATGCTGCCAGAGAGAAGAATCTTGAGAGGATTCAGCAAATTCTCTATTAGCAGGAGCGATGTCTATTGGCAGGAGAAGGCTATATGTGATATCGCTCGTGGCAGTCGCTGCCGGTTATATCTGGCTGATTGCCGCCTGCCGCTTTATACCTTTGAGTGGTACCGGGGGTGACGACCCCTCTTATACCATCTGCATAATAAAGACTGTCACAGGCGTTCCATGCCCATCGTGCGGAACTACTGAGTCTGTTGTTGCGGTTTCTGGCGGTGATATCAGGTCTGCGTTGCGTGCCAACCCGCTTGGACTTCCGGTTGCAGCCATTATGGTAGTGGTTCCTCTCTGGATAACAACAGACTACCTGAGAGGAGAGAGATCATTCCACCGCTTTTACCTTGGCGTGGAGTATTGGCTAAGGAAGCCATACTTATATTTGCCGTTAATACTCCTGGTTATTATAAACTGGATATGGAACATAATTAAAATGTCATGATAGTAGTCAGAAAGTTTGTATACAACCCCTCGGATGATGAGAGGGAGAAGGCCTCACAGAGCTATCTGATGTCACTGATAGCTATTATCGGAGGGCTCCCGCTGCCTATAGTGAACCTCATTGCCACCGCAGCATTTTGGGTAAGCAGCAGGCGAAGGGGGCTTTTTGTAAGGTACCACTCGACACAGGCCTTGATGAGTCAGTTTGCGCTCTTGCTTATTAATGGTTTTGCTTTCTGGTGGACTATTTCTGTGATTTTCGGTGAACGGGTGGTTACGAATGATTATTTTGCATACATCGCTGTTGTACTGCTTTTTAACCTACTTGAGTTTGTCGCTACCATCTTTACCGCAATTATTGCAAGAGATGGGCGTCATGCTGAATGGTGGTTTTTTGGTGCCGTGGCCAACCTTATTTTCAAAAATGAGTTGGCCGGAATTGACATAAAAAAGGGGAGGGTAATATGAAACGGATAGTTTTTCAGGGCGTTGTGTTGATACTGCTCTTTTTCCTCGCTTTCACGACCCTTAGAAGGGTTGATTGGGTCACTCTGTTCAGAATAGATAAGGTCAGAGCTCCTGTTGAAGAGAGTGTTGCTGATTTTTTCTGGGACTTTTACAGGGGTAGTGAGCGGATAATAGATGATCAGTCTGTGACCGGTGTTACCGACAGCCTTCTTTCAGTAATATGTGAGGGCAACGGAATAGCCAGAGAGAGTATAGAGATATATGTAGTGCGGCGAAATGATGTTAACGCTTTCGCACTTCCCGGTGGCAGAATAGTACTGCACTCCGGCTTGATAGAGGAGGCGGGCGACCAGTATGAACTGGCTGCTGTTATTGCTCATGAGCTGGCCCATATTGAGCTGGATCATGTAATAAAGAAGCTTACCAAGGAGCTTGGGCTCACCTTTTTGATTGCCATGACCTCAGGCAGGGGGGGAGGAGAGATGGCGAGAGAGGCCCTCAGGGTGGTCACTTCAAAGGCGTACGATCGCAATCTTGAACGGGAGGCTGATGAGCGGGCTGCTGAGTACCTCATAAGTATTGGAATATCTCCACTCTATTATGCCGCTTTCCTTGAGAGAATGTCACAAAAGGAGAGTACGGCAACCCGCTATATTACATGGCTTAGCACCCACCCCTATACCGGAGAGCGGGTGGCTACCATTACCGACGCCGGCGCTGGTTATGGCGACCAGGCCAGGGAAATAGTAGCCCCGGAGACATGGCAGGAGTTTCAGGAAAGGGTGAAGACTCTCTCTAATTAGTGCCTCTTTGTTATCTTTGTGGTGTCCGGTGGCTGATGCTATTGCGTGGCCACAGTGGTTTTGGTCTCTGCTGCCCGGCGGCAGAGAGGATTTTTTTATCCATAACAGATCAAAGAGTAACTACTTATGAGATATCTTGCAACAACCTTAATTTCGCTTCTGTCTATTTTCAATATTTCTGCGCAGGGCATAGATGATGTTCTGGCCAGAGCCGGTAGTCTGGTTGAGGAGCAGAAGTATCTTACGGCATATCAGATGCTGCAGAGCTATGACCCTCACATCAGTGAGCCTGAGATTCTGATAGCCAAGACAGATATTGTGCTTAACTATCATGTCAGTACCGTACTGCATCAGATGTTCGGGCTGGCCGACCTGGCGGCAGACCAATGTCTTGATGATTACAGGAAAAGGTACGGGGACTCCTTCTCTGTCAGACTGAATGCCAGCGATGAGTTCCTGCGGCTTATCAGGGAGAATCCGGATGACTTCAGGCTGCATAAGGGTCTTGCAGACTACTACCTCGAGGTTTTCAGGCGATATGGAGACAACTGGCTTATAGATGCAGATGAGCTGGAGGAGAGGATAATCAGGTACTACATAGCTGCAGCTGAGAACGGAGTTTATGATTATACAACATATAACGGATTGGGATACCTTGCACTTGCCGGTGAGGGGTACAGTGAGGCTCTTGCCAATTTCATAAGGGCATCTGAGCTTAACCCCAATGACCCCAGGTCTCAGTACAAGGCCGCCTATTCTCTTCTTTTCCTTGATCGCCATGAGGAGGCTCTTGAGTATGCAGTCAGGGCGCTGGACAACTATACGGAGAGCGGTGACAGGGGCGATGCAGCGAGACTGGCTGCAACCATTATGACAGAGAAGGGAGATTCGGCCAGGGCGCTTGAGTATTATGAGCTTAGCAACAGTGAGGATCCTGATAATTACTATACGCTCACATCGTTTCTTGCGTACGCTATCAGTACGGGCGACCCCCGCTATGAGTCGCTGACCGGAGAGTTGCATCTTCTTGATCCACTGCGTCCGGCAATATATAATGATCTGATAGCATATTACAGCGAAGCGGACAAGGTTGAGGAGCTTGAGCGCTATCTGCGTGGTTCACTCTCAAATTTTTCTGATGACAGGCATGTCAGGGGTACGATACATGTGTATCTCGGAGGGCTTCTTTTTGAACATGCCCCTGACAGGGCACGGAATGCCTTTATTCAGGCAAGGAGTATTCTTGAACCTGTAATGCCCGGCACAGACCCGATGATGCGTATAATTGAGGAGTCTCTGCATCGCCTTGAGCAGATAGAGCGATGATTTTGGTTTTTGGAAAAAAGAGATAGCCTTGTAGCTTAAGAGACCTTCATCAGCCTCTACCCTTAAGTTAAGTGATATCGTTTCTCAAACGCAGGTTTGTGGCTCCATTCTGTCGCCTTTCAAACGCTGGTTTGAGGCTCCACTCCGGGAGAGTTACTGCGCTTCGCGCAGTGAGTCTCAGGTGGGTAGCTTAACAACAAAAAGCCGTGCCATGCTTCGCATACCACTGTTTTTTGCTTCATTCTGTCACCCACAAGCAAGCTTGCGGTTCCATACTGAAGCAAAAAACCCATGCACTTTGTGCACGGGCTTTTTGTTGTAGCGAGAGGGAGAGTTGAACTCCCGACCTCATGATTATGAATCATGCGCTCTAACCACCTGAGCTACCTCGCCGTCTGTTATGTGCGGGTCACTGGCTGAAAATGCTCCCCCGCAGCGGCTGCAAATATAAAACATCCTTTTTATAATTCAAGGAGGTATGATCACCATAGCCACTTTTTTTATATATTGCAGCAAATTACTGATAGTGAGAAATAAGGTTGAGTTGCTATAATAGATGAGAGTAAGGTTTGAACTGGAATACCCGCTTAAGTGCTCGCCAAGGGTGCTTTTTCCCAGAATCAGCACCGCTGACGGACTGGCCGAGTGGTTTGCTGATGATGTGACCGCCGATGGCGATCTCTTTACCTTTGTATGGAACCGGGTACCTTCGACAGCAAGACTTACCCATTTCCGTGAAAACAGAGCTGTGAGGTTTAAGTGGGCTGATGAGGAGATCGCCTCTGAAGATAACTGGTTTGAATTCAGGTTAACCAGTGAGGAGCTGTCAGACGATGTGGCACTGATTATTTCCGATTCGTGTGAGGAGGAGGAGAAGGATGACACAGTCTCTCTGTGGGACACTGAAGTACAGCGTCTCAAAACGGCATTGGGGCTTTGATACCACTTCTGCCCCGACTAAGCCTGATCTTCCACCAATCCAATATAGGTCCTGTAGAGATTACCATCTTTAATGACTGCACCCCTGTATCCCTGGCCGGCTAGAATATCAAGAAGCGGTACAGGTACCAGCGGAGCTGTCAGCTGCATAACCTCTTTCTCTTTAAGCTTTTTCGCCTCTTTAGTGACCTCGGCCACAGGACTCTCACCTGCTGCCAGCCTATCCGAAATATCTATCCTGTTAACTACCTTGTCATCACTACACCAATCGGGTAGCCGCTCAGTGAGGTAGCCATCATGATACTCCTGTCCCTCGCTTCCGAAAGCTGACTGCCCAACCTCAACTCTCAGTTTGGTTACCAACTCAGCTGTCGAAATGCCACCAATAGAAGCGGCCTGCTTAATAGTCGCAACCCGGGCAACAGTTCGCCTCATAACCGGATTGCGCAAGGTGCTGAAGGCCGGGGCAATAGATATCAATAGCTCCTCCAGATGCGGATAGGTGTCCAGAAGATGACCTATCTTCGTCTCCGGTGTTATTTGTAACTCCTTCTCACCCTCCATAGTCCTTTATTCTCCCATAATATAAAAAAATCACCAATCACCAGTCACCAATCACCAGTCACCAGTCACCAGTCACCAGTCTAATCCCTTTTCACATATGAGAGCAGCCTCTGCTCTCCTTCCAGCTTACGAAGTTTCGTTAAGTCCTGGGTAAACTCAAGAGTGCCGATATACTCCCCCTTTTCACCGCGCATTGCAAAGTACTCGATGTAGATGAAGCGCCCTCCGAAATTTATCCAGAATGCAGCACTATCCTCGCGACCGGCCTTGAAGTCACGCAGTATCTGCTCTACATTCCCAACACTTGAGGGTGGATGACACATACGCACATCACGACCTATTATAGCGCGACTGCGGGCAAATATCCTGTCGGGTCCATGGCTGAAGAACTTTACCTTGTCATCCTTGTCAACATAGGTAATATCAATCGGCAATGTCTTGAAAAGTGCCTCCATTTCAACAATATCAAAACTTCCGGTCGACAGCCTGACCACTATATCATCACGCCCCTCTCTCTTCGCTTTCAGGTCAACTCCCTCCGGAATCCAGCTCTCCTGCGGATCATACAGGCAATACCCGTAATCCATTGTCTGCTCATATACCTGCCACCACTCTTCATCTGTCAGCTTATCCATACACATCGGGAAGAGTATCTCCTCCTCCTTCATAATCATGTCGTCAATAGCCTGCAGTGCCGGCTTAACGGAAAGGCTGAGAACCATTTCCAACTCATCTTTACCGAGTGTCGCTGCAGAAACGAGTGCCTTAATAGCAGCGCCTAGAAGCCCTCTAACCTCATCATGCTTACCCCACATCACCTTGGGTGGTCCGGTTATCCCCTTGCTCTCCAGAAACGGAAACACCAGGTACTCCTTACGCAGATAGTGTTTGTCAACATCCATAAGCTCGTTGAGTCCGGCCCTGATACGCAAAATGTAGAAACGCATCTCATTATCCATCACAGCGCTGAAGCCATCAATAAGCTTGCGTACCTCATCAGCAACCCTTGTCAGTTCACGATTTTCCTTTCTGAATGTGTCGACCGGATGTCCGGGAGGTGCCGCTTTGGCCCCACCCTGATCGATAGATCCCTCCAGAACCGATGTGTGAATATCACAAAACTCCAGAATCTCCTCTGCCGGTAATCCCTCATCTATCAGCTCCTGCTCAACCTCCACAACCTCATCGTAGGGTATAGACTTCAGAAGCTCCTGTAGTCTCTTCTTGACCTCTTCAGGGGCCTCACCCTTATGTAGTTGCAGGATCATATGTTTAAGCAGTTCCTTTCTCTTCTCCGAATTATTTATCAGCTCACTCATACATATATAGTTCTTCTGTTTTACTTTACTTCATCACAAATATACCTTTTACATCGGCTAAATCCTCGCCAGTCCCAGGAAGAGGGTATGTACAGTAAGCACAATGGCCAGAAAAACTTTCCGTGACTTTTCGGGAGAGAGCGAAAATAGCTTGTACCCGATTGATCTCTCACCACAAACCGCCACACAATCACCGCAAAGAGTACAGGTCAAGCCCGGCTTGCCTCTCTCAATATCGGAGGAACCAAGGGCGTCGTAATGACAGACAGCCGAGCAACGCATACAACCGTCGCAGCTCTTCGAGATGGTGAGAGAGAAGGGATTGACATGGCGAAGAATATTGACAACAGTACCTGCAGGACACCATGTGAGACAATGTACCATCATACCCCTGCGGCGCGACCAGATAAGCATAATTGCCACGCCTGCTACACCTGCTGATATTGCAGTTAAAGTTGCAACAACCGGCGATACCCCCGCAATCCTCAATGCTATAGCAATCACTATAGTAATGAATAGCACCGACCCCTTCTTGTACCACAGATGCTTAATGGCTGTTGGCCTCCCCCGGAAGGCCGCCGCCGTCGCATCAAAGGCTCCGAAATAGCAGAGGAAACTGCACCAAGAAGGGCCGGTAATTATGATGGTTGAGAGGAAGAGTATGGTCATAAAGCCGGCCTCACCACGGTAAACCGGACCCGCTACCAGTAGTGCCGGAACAGGTACATGAAGCTTTCCTGTCATCAGAAACAGAGAATCGACGGTCAATCCCAGCAGTAGCTGCGAAAAGAAGATAAGAGAGAACAGGATCCAGATTCGCCGGCGCCACAGAGCACTCAGCTCAGGTTGCTCTATTTTGCCGGTTATATAGAAGCCATAACCGGCTAGCAGGACCACCTGAAACCAACCACCTCCGCTAAACAGCCTCTCCGCCAACAGAAGTGGCGTACCTCCTCTGGTCTGTATGACCGAAAGAACTGTAAGGGTGGCAACAGCGACAATAACCGGTAAAAGATATCTGTTGTTGCAGGAAGTACGGAAAGCCATGCAGCACCTGAATTAACAACTGTTCCTAATGACAGTGCAATGTAAATTTAAGGCTCAGCAAAGGGGAGCTAAAGTGATAAAAACGACTCTTGTTCTCTTGCCCGGTAATGGTATGAGATATTAACGGGCATCTTGATGGTTTAGGTAGCTGTCAATATCTATTTCCGAAATAGTACGATATTTTACCGGCACAACCTCTTTACCCTGTGTGTTGATGTATCCATACCTGTTGCCCTTTTTCACCACGGCTAACATGCCTGCCGGATTCACAGGCGGGGGATAGTAGGTGCTGGTGGGACCAAATCTTTCGGTCCATGTAATTTTTATGAAAGGCAATCTTAGCGTTCTGGTCACCACCCTGTCGACCGATCCGGTAGTCTGGACAGTCCCTTTTGAGGGAGTTACGGCTGAGCGGTAATGGGTGAATTTTCCTATTGAATCGTACTCTGCCTTTACTGTAACTTTGCCCGAGCTGTTCACAACTCCATACTTGTCGCCACTCTTTACAAGAGCCATCGACTGCCCTGCAGTGCCTATTCTCTCTACTTTGTCAAATTGTGGCTCAAGTATGATATTGCCGGAGCTGCTTACCACTCCCTGCTTACCACCTCTTACAATGACAGCACTCGTTGGAGAGAAACTCCCTGGTTTTCTTATCTCATCATATTCGGGTTTGATAAGCATATTTCCCGAGTTGCTAATAACTCCTTTCTTGCCATTTTTAACCACAATAGCAGAGTTTGGAGTGAAAGTGCCAGATCTTTTTATCTCATCATATTCAGGCCTGATAAGCATATTTCCCGAGTTGCTAATAACTCCTTTCTTGCCATCTTTAACCACAATAGCAGAGTTTGGAGCGAAAGTGCCGGATCTTTTAATCTCATCATATTCGGGTCTGATAAGTATATTCCCCGAGCTGCTAATAACTCCTTTCTTGCCATCTTTAACCACAATAGCAGAGTTTGGAGCGAAAGTGCCGGATCTTATTGGCTCATCATATTGGGGCTCAGCGATTATCGATCCAGCAAGTGATATGGCACCCCATTTCCCATCTTTTACGATGAGGGCTCCATTAGATGAGAAACCTCCCTGTTTCCCGATGCTGTCATATTCGA
>SLNP01000091.1 GCA_007132995.1 Bacteroidales bacterium
ACTATCTCTATTCATTACCAAGCTATATTTTTGTTATTAACTGAATGATATCACTTTTAAATGATCGGTTAAATTTTTCCAGGTCAAAAGGCAAATATACCAAAACTTACAGAGATATTTTATATCATATTACTCTTCGGAAACCTCTACCAGCATCTCCCTGTAGGCTGAAAATATTCTTGACCTTGAGATAAAACCTACATAGAGCCCCTGGTCAAGTACGGGGAGGTTCCATGCCTCCGTCTCCCTGAAGAGCTGTACAACCGAGTCCATCTTCTCACTTATATCAATATATGAAGGCGGCATGGTCATCAGAGATGATACCTGAACCTTATCATACTTCTCTGACTGAAACATGATTTCGCGGATATCGTCAAGCATTACGACCCCTTCAAGCACATTGTGCTCGTCTACCACAGGGAATATATTTCTGTGCGATTTCGAAATAGCCTTCACAAGATCGCCAAGAGTGTCGGTGGGCCTTACTGTAACCAGGTCTCTCTCTATCTCAGAGGTCCAGTCCATAAGTGTAAGCACAGCCTTATCCCTGTCGTGAGTTATCAGCTCACCAGACCTTGCAAGTTGCTTATGATAAACCGAGTACTTTTCAAAACCTCTGACCGTCATGTAAGACACCGTGGCTGTCACTATCAGGGGAATCAGAAGGCCATAGCCGCCTGTTATTTCAGCAATAAGGAAAATGGCAGTTAACGGGGCGTGCATTATACCCGACATAGTGCCTGCCATTCCGGCCAGTACAAAGCTGCTTTCGGGGAGAGATGTATCGAAGATGCCATTTATAGCCGACGCTACCAGGTAGCCGGTTACGCCTCCTGCAAACAGTGATGGGGCAAATATTCCCCCGACTCCTCCGGCTCCGTTAGTGGAGCTTGTGGCAACCACTTTAAGAAGCACAAGGAGAGAGAGAAATAGCAGAAGCACCAGCAGGGTCTGGCTGAAGTATGCAAAGAGCCCTCTCTCAAATAGGGCATCAAGGTCACCATAAAGAAGGCTCATTATTGTATCATACCCTTCGCCATAAAGTGATGGGAAGAGGAATACCAGCACCCCCATCACAATACCACCGGCCATTATTCTTGCAAAGGGGTTGGCTATTGCGGAATAGAGGCGTTCAATAAACAGGGTAGCCCTTGAGAAGTAGATAGAGGCGATTCCGGCAAAAAGACCAAGAGCAATGTACCATGGTATATTCTCTAAAAAGAATGTCTCCTGAACCGGGAAGTTGAACAGAACCTCATCGCCCATCAGAAAATAGGAGACAGTTGCCGCAGTAACAGCAGATATAAGAAGAGGTACTATTGAGCTTAGAGTCAGGTTCAGCATTAATATTTCAAGGGTAAATACTATGCCGGCTATCGGTGCTTTGAATATTCCGGCCACAGCCCCGGCTGCACCGCACCCCAGAAGCAGCGTTACCTGCCTGTAGTTCAGCCCGAAGAACTGGCCCACGCTCGATCCTATCGACGCCCCTGTCAATACAATGGGTGCTTCCGCTCCCACAGAGCCACCGAACCCTATTGTTACCGTGCTGGAGACAAGAGACGACCAGTTGTTGTGCCTCTTTATGCGAGAACTGTTCCTGCTAATTGCACCTAATATACGGCTTACTCCATGGCTGATATCATCACGCACCACATATCTCACAAACAGATAGGTAATGGAGATACCTATGGTAGGATATACAAGGTATAGATAACTCCACTCATCACCACCTGCCCATCCGGAAAGGAGGCGCTGCATAAAATAGATAGAATTTTTCAGTAGTACTGCAGCAAGGGCGCTAAGAAGGCCAACCACAACACTCAGCAGGTATATTTTACGCTTCTCATCATCAAAAAAGAATGCCTTTACCGACCCTGGCAACGATAGCACTTTACTATTCATAAGTAATATAAATGTAACAGACAGAAACGAGCCGGTATCTCTGTTACCGGCTAATGCAAAGATAGAACAATTAATCACTCTCACTCTTTTTGACTATGTTTGCATTTGAGGTAAAGACGGGGCAGAGAGTCTCATCTGAAGAGCTATCTCTGTTCTATTCATATTTTACGATGATACATTGTGAACGACACCGTCTTGACAACGGGTTAACGGTAATTATCAACAGAGAGGCCACAACGCCTCTCGTAGCGGTAAACCTGCTTTACAAAACAGGTTCCGGCAGTGAAGATCCGCATATGACCGGTATGGCCCATCTTTTTGAGCATATGATGTTCAGCGGCACCACCACCGAACCCAATTTCGATCGCAGGGTTGATCTTGCAGGAGGACAGAATAATGCCTTTACCAATTGTGATGTAACCAATTACTACATAACACTGCCTGCCAATAATTTAGAGACCGCCTTATGGCTTGAGTCAGACCGGATGCAAAATCTTGTACTGACAGAAGAGAATCTCTCAGTGCAGAAAAGTGTAGTCACCGAAGAGTTTAAACAGAGATATCTTAACCAGCCATATGGCGATAGGTTCCTTCTTTTGAGAGATCTGCTCTATGGAGCTTTTCACCCCTACGGTTGGCCACCCATAGGTAAAAGCAGTAGCCATATAGAGTCTATAACCAAAGAGGCCGCCTCCGCCTTTTACAAAAGAGAGTACTCGCCAGACAATGCGATACTTGTTATTTCCGGAAACATAGAGGTCAGTAGTGCCATAAAGCTTACAGAGAGGTGGTTTGGCAGCATAGAAAACAGCGGAGAGAGGAAGGGCTGCAGCCCGGTAAAGGCACTACCCGGGGCAGTTGCGGCGAGAGGCCCCGCAAGAAAAGTAGTTGAGCGCAATGTTCCCGCCGACTCAATATATAAGGCATGGGAAGTTCCCGGAAGATCGGACGATGGATTTCACACATTCGATATGATAACTGATATTCTTGCCGGTGGAGAGTCAGGCAGGCTCTACAGAAGGCTGGTAAGAGATAAGCATCTTCTATCGTCTGTTAATGCCTTTGTCTCCGGCGAAATTGATAGCAGCATGCTGGTAGTAACCGGCATGGTTGCCAAAGATATATCTGCCAATGAGGCGGAAGAGGCCATTGAGCGTGAAATAGAGCTTCTGTCAGCAGAGCTGGTTGATGAGAAAGAGTGCCAGAAGGTTAAAAACAGATTCCGCCCCACTTTCCATATGTCATTAACCGGAATAACCAACAGATCGGCTCTTCTGGCAATGCACGAGGCAGCAGGCAGTGCTGATGAAATAAGTAGTGAGATTGTAAAATACACATCGGTTACACCATCTATGATGATGACAGCAGCCAGATCGTATCTTACAGGGCAGCGCTGTGCTACTCTACGCTACAAGCCTCTTTAACATGATATAGAGGCATTGATGTATCGACAAAAGGTTAAGCAGATGACAAAGTCAGCACCAGTTACGGAGAGGCCATCGGTAAAAGAGCCCGAAAAACCTGATAAAATATCGCTTGACGGGGGAAATGATCTTCTTCTGTTCAGGTG
>SLNP01000116.1 GCA_007132995.1 Bacteroidales bacterium
CCTTTTACAGATCTGACGCAATAGCTCCTATCCTGTCATCTTCCTATAAGAGCCAGGGCTCCCTGATATCCCTCTACAATCTCGTTAAGCTCACCTCCAAACTCTTCATAACCGTTTCTGCGAAGTGCCAGGGCGACTCTTTGCATCGTCTGCAGTGATGAACGCACCTCAAACTCAGCGCTGGAGAGCAATCTGCTGCTGCCTCCGAAGAAATAGTCCAGACGGGGAAGAAAATAGCCGGCAGCATCGCGCGCCACCTCATACGCTTTCTCAGGCGCCCCGGCCTCGAAATAGGCCTCTACTATATCACTGCTGAAAAGGTCGTGAGGTATCTTGTTAAATGGCAATACCTCTACACAGTGGTCAAGCACCCTGACAGCCCGCTCCTTATCGCCCTTGGCGGCAAGTTCCCGGGCAAGGCGTGCATGAATATGCCTTGCCCTGATAACCTGAAGGGTGCGCCTGTGGAAAAAGTCGATATAGACCCCCTCATCAGCAGCACCACGCCACTGAAACTTATTCATCACATTATTGTACATCGTCTCTGTGTCAACCCTGCCGTAATCGAGCCAGCTACGATTATGCGACCTTATCGGTACCAACCGGTAGGCTATACCCTCAAGCTGAAAATACTCCTCAAGGCCAAGCGCATCACCATGATAGCCGGTAACGAAATAGATGGGCCTCTCCCAGTTATTATTGGCCAGTATATCGAGCAGAATCATCTGATTCTTGAGTACTGAGCCCCCCTCCAGCTCTATATCTATATACGGAACAATCAGATCGGCATCTTCAGGCCTTACCATACCGCTGGCAAGCACCTTCTCTTTGTCAACAGGAATGCGGAGTGTTCTGGCAGGGATAAAGTCATAAGACTCGGTAGGGCTGATTCTCAATTTGGAATCGGGATGGTCAGAGATAACAAAATCGACTATCTCCTTTATGTTTCTGGGCCCGGAGACCCGTTCATCAATATATACCTGATTGTTTATTCCATCGAAATATTTTGCCGGAGGCATGGTGATTGGCAGTGGTGCCGACTCATAGGTTCTCCTCTTCATCTGGCTTATATACCAGTCGGTGTTAAGAAGCATAAGGTTACAGACCCTCACATCGGTACGGATACCCTCAACCTCCTGAGCATACCAGAGCGGGAAGGTGTCATTGTCGCCGTTGGTAAAGAGAATGGCATTTGGAGCCAGAGAGTTAAGATAGTTGGCCGCCACATCGCGTGTAAGGTAGCGTCCCGAACGGTCATGGTCATCATAGTTCTCAGAGGCCATAACCAGAGGTACTGCAAGTAGTGAGATGACACCTGCAAGCGGCGCTGCCAGACGCGAGGGTATAACCCTTGCAAAGAGATCGTAAATCATCAGCACCCCCATTCCCACCCATATAGAGAATGCGAAGAATGAGCCCGAATAGGCATAGTCCCGCTCTCTGGGCTGTATGGGGGTCTGATTAAGATAGACTATTATGGCCAGGCCTGTCATAACGAAAAGCAGCAATACAACCCACCAGTTACGGGCATCACGGGTAAGCTGGTATATCAGCCCTGCAAGCCCCAGCAGCAGGGGTAGCATATAGTAGCGATTCCTCGACGGCATATCGCTCATAGAGTCGGGCATATCTGCAGCAGATCCGGTAAAGTGGCGATCAATAAAGTCCAGACCGGTTATCCAGTTCCCGTTTATGGCGTTGCCGTCTACATTCTGATTATCATTCTGCCTCCCACTGAAGTTCCAGAGCAGATAACGGGTGTACATATGGTTGATCTGATAGCTGATCATAAACCTTATATTCTCAACAAAGCGGGGCCGTCGTTCGGTCCTTCTCTCTCCTGTTCTGCGGTCGGTTATTGTAACGGGCACACCCCTCACCCTTCCGAAGTCACGATAAACCTCAATATGGTTAGGGTTATTACTGAACATTCTGGGCAAAACCGTGGTAAAGCGGTCATCGTATATGGTTTTGAAGTCATGTCTGACAACCTGGTATTTGCCATCTATCTGCCTGTATACCGGCTTATTATAGAGGGTTTCATAATCTACTACAGGCGCGTTGTAATACTGACCGTGAAGAAGTGGTCTCTGTCCATACTGCTCACGACTCAGGTAGTACATCAATGCATAAATATTCGAGGGGTTATTCTGATTCATAGGGGGATCTGCCGAGGCACGAATAACTACCAGGGCATATGAGGAGTATCCCATAAGGATCACCAGCAATACCGTCATAGCGGTATTGAGGAATACGGTTTTACCCTCTCCGGCAAGCCACCATATAACTCCGGCAATGGTGAGCAGAATAATAATATTCAGCAGCAGGGAGTCTGACAACATCCAGATACCGGTCAGCAGAAGCGCCCCCATAACAGTCGCAAAGAGCCTGAAACGAACTGTTCGCTTCATGGTTAAGCGGATAGAGAGTATCATAAAGATGACCAGAAGCAGTAGGTGTATGAGAACACCTGTATTAAACGGGAGCCCGAGGCTGTTGATAAAGAAGAGCTCGAAGGCCGCGCCCACTCTCGGAACCCCCGGTATTATACCCCACATAATGAGCGAGAGAAGCGCAACAGATGCTCCCACGGCCATAACAACACCACGGAGGTTAAACTCATATCTCTTGAAATAGACGATAAAGACTATGGCGGGAATAACAAGAAGGTTCAAAAGGTGTATCCCTATTGAGAGGCCGGTAATATATGCTATAAGAATGAGCCACCTGCCCGAATGGGGCTTTTCTGCTGTCTCTTCCCACCGGAGAATAAGCCAGAATACCAGGGCGGTTACAAATGTTGAGGTGGCATAGACTTCCGCCTCAACGGCCGAAAACCAGAAGGTGTCTGAAAAGGTTAGCGTAAGTGCACCAACGGTGCCGGCAGAGATAACAGCCACAATAGCAGGGGTGGTGAAAGAGTCTTCGCTGGTTAGCAATATTCTCCTGGCCATATGGGTAATTACCCAGAAAAGGAAAAGTACTGTAAAAGCACTTGCAAGAGCCGACATCGCGTTGGCTGCAACGGCCACCTTCGTTACATCGCCAAAGGCGAAGAGGGTGGCGAACCTCTGCAGCAACATAAAAATCGGATCACCGGGCGGGTGACCAATCTGCATCTTATAGGCAGACAATATTCTCTCTCCGCAATCCCAAAGACTTGAGGTTGACTCCATAGTGGTAAGATAGAGCCACGCCGCAACTGTGAAGATTATCCAGCCGGCAACATTGTTAATAAATCTGAATCTTTCCATTTCGGTGAACTCTTTGATCTACTCTTTTAAAGCTACTGAAAAACTGCAGGATAGGTCTCCTTTACCGCTTCAGAGAAGGCGAAAATAGTTAATTTCGATTGTAAATCTGCAG
>SLNP01000134.1 GCA_007132995.1 Bacteroidales bacterium
CTGTCGTTCAGATGGAGGCTCCATCCGTTACCGGTTACAGAATTATTTCTTATCCTGATACTGCCGGCCGAAACCCTCATCTCTTTAAGATTGTGAAGCACCAGGCACCCGCCTCCTGTAACTGTAAGCTTGCCCCAGGTGTCGGATACCCGCAGGTTGGTGTATATGGTTCCCAGCGTGTCCAGTGTGTTGGGGTCGTCAGGCTCGAAACTGAAAGAGGGGCTCTCAAGGTCGAAATAGAGAACCGGCCTTGTGGTAAACTGACTCAGCTCTCTCTCTATTATCTCCTGTCTTCTCCTCTCTCTTGCAGCCTCCTCTTCAACTATGCGGTCAATATTGTAGTTCAGGGCGATGCTTCCGGCAATGTCTCTCGGTGTTTCAGGTATTGAGATGTCGTACATAGTCGCTGTAAGAGCTCCAAGGTCTGCCCCTATATCGTCAAGCATAGAAGGGGTAAAGCCCATTTCTGTGAGAAGATAGGTGTATAGTGCCCCGTTAATGAAACCGAAAGAGTCGGAGAAGGAGTTGAGGCGGTAGTGGCGGTTAAGCAACTCCAGAAGCCTTCCCTTAAAGGCATTGTCCGATTCGCTGAGAAGCTTTTCGTAGGTGTAGAGAGCCATACCCTCGAAGTTTTCGAAGCGAACTTCGTCTTTTTGCGATGACGGATAGGCCTGATGCCTTGCACCTCTGAAAATGAGGGCATCCCGAATGGCGACAACCCTTCTCTCATCACTGCTCCTTATTGCCCTTGCCAGTGCGCGCCACTCCAGCTTGAGCCACATTCGGGCATCATCCTCTCTCATGTGACGGTTGTTGTATGGTGGGGGTTCAAGACCTCTCTCTCTCTGCTCAAGGTGCACAAGTGAATGCAGAGCCCTTGTGATAATTCTCAAGGTATCTTCCCCGGAGGGCAGGGGAACCATGGCGAAGATAGTTCCCCCATACTCTGTCGGGACAACATTGATAAGCCTCTCTCTCGGAAAAAAACCGGTATATACGCCGTTCCTCTGTCTTAACATATCCTCTGCATCAGGGCTGTTTGCTACAACGAAGCGGGTCTGCTGGTCAACAAGCATAAGTGGTCCGTATAGATTGCTGCCCCACAGGGCTCCGGCATCGCGTTCGCACAACTCTCTTATGTGGTCAAAATACCATCCCGCACCCTCGTATGTCAGGTAGCTGTCATTAATGTTGTTGCTACATGAGAGAACCAGAAGATATATTGCCAGTAAACCCGTAATTCGACTCATTATCGTCTTTGTTAGACCGCAAAGGTAGAAAAAAATGTTATGTTATTAATTTTTAACACGAATAATTGATCATCACTATTAGCTGTAAGCACTCCTGCCCGGATCATATTGGATAATTCAGGAAATAGTGGTACTTTCGCTGTTTGTTTTTTTAAGAGGCTATTTTTCTGAAGAGGAAGTCTTTGATGTCCTCTCTTTAATGTTCTGCTAGACAGAGTTTTAGATGTGCCGGTATCGCAGTCCGGGTTCTGCAGTTCTGAAAAATGTTGTATTAATATAGAGCCGGTAAGATACCCGGGGGCAGATCCTGCCTGTGCTACCTCCCGACGGTGGTGGAGTATGTGAGTCAGAAGTTGGCCCGGGATTATGCGCGGCGTAATAATAAAAAAGTATAGTTATGGAAGAGAACAGATTCGATTTTAACCCCAATGAACTGGTGCAGTTCCTTAAGAAAGATCCATCACAGTTTACCAGGGTCGATCTTATGAGGTTTATTGAAGAGCGAAGAATAAGGTCGCTCAATTTCAGATATGTGGCAGAAGATGGTAAGCTGAAGTCGCTTAATTTTGTGCCTCATAACAGAGAGCATCTGGAGACAATATTGTCATCGGGTGAGAGGGTCGACGGCTCAAGCCTCTTCTCTTTTGTTGAAGCCGGGTCGAGCGACCTCTATGTTATTCCAAGATACCGCACCGCCTTCATGAATCCTTTTACCGAAGAGCCAACACTTGAAATACTCTGCTCATTCTACAATAGTAAAGGGCAGCCTCTGGAGAGTGCGCCTGAGTATGTCCTGAGGAAGGCGCACCGGCGCTTCAGGGAAGAGACAGGCTATAATATCAAGGCGCTCGGAGAGCTTGAGTATTATGTGAGATCGTACAGCGATGAGCTCTACCCCCTGGTTGACCAGAAGGGTTATCATCAGTCAAAGCCCTTTGCTAAGTTTGAGGAGCTGCGGGTTGAGGCTCTTGAGCTCTGTGCCCGTGCCGGGTGCAAGATCAAGTATGGCCACTCTGAAGTGGGGAGCTTCTCGAAAGATGGAGAGGACTTCGAACAGCACGAGATAGAGTTTCTTGTTACTGATATTGAAGAGGCTGCCGATCAGCTTGTTATTGCGAAGTGGATAATGCGTATGCTAGCCTATCAGTATGGTGTTGAGCTCAGTTTTGCACCTAAAATAACAGTCGGTAAGGCTGGCTCCGGCATGCATGTTCATCTGATGATTGAGAAGGATGGCAAAAATCTTCTTATTGAGGAGAACAGACTTAGCGATATCGCCAAAAAGGGTATAGCAGGACTTCTCGATATATCGAAGGCGATAACCGCATTTGGTAATACAATACCGACATCATACCTGCGCCTTGTTCCTCATCAGGAGGCACCCACGAGCATCTGCTGGGGCGATCGCAACAGGTCTGTGCTGGTAAGGGTTCCGCTGGGATGGATAGGCGCCTCACAGATGATTAAGGATGCCAATCCCGCTGATGAAGCGGTTCCCGATGAAGGGGGGTCAAGACAGACATTTGAGATAAGGTCTCCGGACGGCTCGGCCGACATCTATGGTTTGATGGCAGCACTCGTTGTTGGAATACATCATGGTCTGGAGATGGAGGGTGCCCTTGAACTGGCCGACAGGCTCTATGTTGACTACAATATATTCAAGGAGACCGAGAGGGCTGCCGAAAAGAGACTGGAGTCTCTGCCGGAGTCGTGCTGGGAATCGGCCGATTCTCTGCAGGCCAGCAGGGAGGTCTTTGAAAAGGGTGGTGTCTTCCCTCCCGGCATGATAGACAATATAATCCGCAAACTTAAATCTTATGAAGACAAGGGTTTGAGCGAAAGACTCTATGGCAAACATGATGAGATACATAAACTTGTTATGGAGCATCTCCACTGCAGTTAGCAACATCACTGTTACGATATGGAAAAAGGTAAAGGGGCGTGACCGCTATTGTGTCACGCCCCTTTTAAATATTTAATATCTCCCTGTACGGGTCTTCGGCGCCGGCCGGAACAGCCCCGGTAGTCAGCTTATGGCCTTCATGCTCATGTCAAGACTCCTGTTGTGGTGCGTCAGTGCACCCACTGATATGTAGTCTACACCGCACGCAGC
>SLNP01000111.1 GCA_007132995.1 Bacteroidales bacterium
CACACGATGAACCGAGTAGGCGTAACCGGAAGTGTCGCCGGTAAGGGTAAGTGTGTCATAAATGTGGTGGCTTTGTAGTGTAAGCTGTCCGATTCTCTCTTTCAGGTCAAGGTTCTCTGAAGCCAGCCTCTCATTGATATCACGCAGAGAGAGGTATATTTTTACATTATCTGAGTATGAGTGTAGTGTAGCTGTGACACCCCTTACTGCGGCAACAATTTTTGATGAGTGGTAACTCTCGGTCCTCGCCATGAGAAAGAGCGACACCGCCTGCAGCAGCAGAAACAGAAGTATATTGTTATATCTTACTACTATTACGAGAAGTGTCTTCATTACTCATTCCCTGTTCTTCAATGGCTGCCCTGCCGCTGCAATGCTCAGGGCAGCTTAACACCGAAGCAGCTCTGGCTTCGGGTAGCAAAAGCTGCCTGCCCCTTCGCCGGGCATCCGGTTGACCCGCCTTTAACCTCCGGTCTGCAGCACAAAAGGCAGAGGCACCTCATCTTCTCAGTAATAACGCCCTGCAAGAGCAATTAGTGTACCTCCTAGCCGGTCTGTGCTCCGGCTACAGGGAGCTGTTGCGGCGGGGTTAACGCATTAGAAACTGATATCTCTCTACATTCTTAAGAGCCACGCCTGTACCTCTGGCAACGGCATGCAGCGGATCTTCCGCCACCCTGAAATTTATATTGATTTTATCGGTCAGCCTCTTGTCAAATCCCCTCAGCAGTGCGCCTCCACCTGCAAGGTATACCCCTTTTTGAACAATGTCGGCATAAAGTTCCGGCGGGGTCTGCTCCAGTACAGTGAGAATGGCAGCCTCTATTTTGGTAAGTGACTTGTCAAGGCAGTGAGCCACCTCCTGGTATGAGATCGGTATCTCTACAGGCAGTGAAGTCATAATATTGGGGCCTCTGACCACAAAATCGGCCGGTGCATCGTCAAGGTCGGGCAGTGCAGCTCCGACAAAAATTTTTATATCCTCTGCTGTTCTCTCGCCTATCTTTATATTGTGCTGGTGTCTCATGTACGACTGTATATCGCTGGTGAATCCGTCACCGGCCACCCGCACCGACTTGTTACAGACTATACCACCCAGTGCAATTACCGCTATCTCTGTTGTACCGCCCCCTATATCGACAACCATGCATCCTTCAGGAGCCTCCACATCGAGACCTATCCCTATGGCGGCAGCCATAGGCTCATATATCATATAGACATCCCTTCCGCCGGCATGCTCAGATGAATCTCTTACGGCCCTCCTCTCAACCTCGGTGCTGCCGGAAGGTATCGACACCACCATTCTTAACGATGGAGAGAAGAGCCGGGGACCCTTGTTTATTAATTTTATCATACCCCTTATCATCTGCTCTGCGGCGTTGAAATCGGCAATGACACCATCGCGCAGTGGGCGGATCGTTGCAATATTATCATGCGTTTTACCGTGCATCTGTCTTGCCGTCTCGCCTATAGCTATCAACTTTTTGGTGTTCCGGTCGACCGCGACAATTGAGGGCTCATCCACAACCACCTTGTCGTTGTGAATTATGATGGTATTGGCCGTACCAAGGTCAATAGCGATCTCCTGCGTTAAAAATGAAAATAGTCCCATTGCTCTTTATCTGTTTATGCTGATTAGTCTGTTCTCAATGTTTAAAGTGTCTAACCCCTGTCATTACCATGGCCAACCCGTTCCTGTTGCAGGCCTTCACCGACTCGCTGTCTTTTACAGAGCCTCCGGGCTGAATAACAGCGGTGATGCCCGCCTCTGCTGCCAGAAGTACGCTGTCGGGGAAGGGGAAGAAGGCGTCTGAGGCCATTACCGCACCCCCGGTATCATTACCACATGCCACGGCCTTGCCAATAGCATGCCTTACCGCATCTACCCTTGATGTCTGGCCGGTACCCGACCCTATAAGTTTGCCCTCCCTGACAAGCACAATGGCATTAGACTTGGTGTTCATAACAATGCTGTTTGCCAGCTCCATATCCTTCAGCTCACGGCTGTCGGGTTCTCTCTCTGTAACCACACCGGCCTCCTCAGTCGTTGTTTTTACCATATCTCTCTCCTGCCATAGCACACCATTAAAGAGTGAGCGCCACTGATCGCCGGGTGCGGTAAACTCACTTTTTTCAAGTATAATAAGTCTCTTTTTCCTTTTAAGTATATCGAGTGCTTCAGCATCATAACCAGGAGCTATCACAACTTCAAAAAAGAGCTTCGCCATCTCAGCAGCCGTCTGGCCATCGAGACTCCGATTGGTAGCTATAACACCGCCAAAGGCCGAGACAGGGTCTCCTGACAGCGCCTTTTTCCATGCGTCGGTAAGGTTGGCATCGGTTGCCAGGCCACACGCATTATTATGCTTTATAATCGCGAAGGCGGGCTCTTCGATACCTGCAATAAAGCTGAGGGCAGCCTCTATATCAAGCAGGTTGTTGTACGATACCTCTTTGCCGTGAAGCTGGGTGAATATATCGTTCAAATCACCGTAGTATCGCGCCTTCTGATGAGGGTTCTCACCGTACCTGAGACTGTGGCCGGTATCTCTGGCAACCCTCAGTGACCCGGAGTCACCCTCTGAGTTGAAAAAGTTAAAAATATCTGTGTCGTACCCTGAAGAGACACGAAATGCCTCAAGTGCAAATCGTCTTCTCTCTCCGATCGATGTGAGGCCCTCTTTATCATTTAGTAGAGAGAGAAGGCTCTTATAGAGCGTCGAATCTGCGACCGTCAGCACATCATTATAGTTCTTCGCCGCTGCCCTGATAAGTGAAATACCACCTATATCTATCTTCTCTATTATCTCATTAAGTGTGGCTCCTGACTTTACAGTATCGGAAAAGGGGTATAGATCTACTATCACCAGATCAATTTCCGGTATCTCATACTTTTCGCTATCTGCCACATCCTCTTTATGCTCCCTTCTTGTCAGTATACCACCGAACACTTTGGGGTGAAGGGTCTTAACCCTGCCCCCGAGAATAGAGGGGTATGAGGTAAGCGACTCGACCGAAACCGCCTCCACTCCAAGTTCTGATATAAATTTATGGGTGCCGCCGGTAGAGTATATCTTCACACCCAATTCATCCAGTCTCTGCACGATAAGGTCAAGTCCCTCTTTATGGAAGACCGAAATGAGGGCACTCTTAATTCTCTTGTCACTCATTATAAGCTATTTAAAAACAGTATTTCCCTTTCAGGCGTGAGGAATAAAAATAGGTATTTTTTGCTGAACCACCACACATCACCAACCCTTGCGGCAATAATAGAGCAGGGTGAAAAGTTACCGGCTGCATGGCACCCCCCGTTGCCGGCCTGTCATGACACCCCACCTTACTCCAATTGCGATGTAATCGCAACAAAGTCAGACACATGAAGCTGCTCGGCACGCATCGACATAAGTGATTCGGGAAGGCCTCCTGTGTCAAATTGGGCTCCAAGGGCGTTTCTGAGCATTTTACGCCTCTGGTTGAAGGCACTCTTTACCACCCTGAAGAAGAGCTCCTCATTGCACGGAAGAGATGTGGTGCTGTTTCTGCGAAGCCGTATAACGGCCGAATTAACTGCCGGGGGTGGTACAAAGAGGTGTGGCGGCACGGTAAACAGAAGCCTGGCATCATAAAAGGCGCCGAGCAGAACTGATAATATCCCGTACACCCTGGTGCCGGGTTGCGAAACTATTCTCAGGGCAACCTCCTTTTGAACCATTCCTGTAACCTCAACAACCTTGTGGCGATTCTCAAGAATCTTGAAGAATATCTGGCTTGAAATGTTGTAGGGGAAGTTTCCTGTCACAGCAAACTTATCTTCAAAGAGGTTGTCGAGATCCATCTTCAGGAAATCCTCCTCTACAATGGTTATTCGTTCATCTTTCCACTGCTCGAGATACCTTACAGATTCGCTGTCTATCTCTGCTGCCACAAGTTTACGAAAGCCCCTGCCGACGAGAAACCGGGTCAGGGCCCCGGTGCCGGGGCCAACCTCTATAACATCGCTGTAGCCGTCACCCGTAAGAGTCCGTGTTATTTTTTCTGCCACATTCCTGTCTTTGAGGAAGTGCTGACCCAGATGCTTTTTGGCTTTTACTCTGCTCATTAAACTGATAGTTGAGGGTTCCGTTCAGATGTTTCCAATGTCAGGGAATAAGGTGAGAACCGAACCTTCTGGAAAAAGGTAGCCGAAACGATTCCAGAATTGCAATAAACCTGCCCAGTACATTATAATATAGGGTAAGGAACAGAAAAGCCGAAATGACAAATAATACAATAGTATTAAAATAGAGAGTCCCTATTGCCAGATTCCCAACAACCTTCTTAGGGGCAAAAAAATGGGCCCTCCCAAAAGAGGATAGAGGAAGCATATAGGCCGGATCGGCTTTCTGTACCACCATCTCTTCTGTCTCGTAAGTCTTCCCGGTAGATATTCGGTTAAGCACCATATCGGCCACCCCCTCATTATGATGCTTCTGTCTTAGTGACAACACCCCCTCAGCACCTATTTGGGCAACCAGCACAGATGCCAGAGAGTCTCTCTCAAGAATATAGTCCTGCCACCGTTTCCGGTGCCACAGCCTGACCGAATCGGCAAACCTTCTGGCCTCCTCTGCCGTTTCAGGGGTAAAATGTTCACGGCTAAGATCATCAATCCAGCTTCCAGGCTCTATACCACTGTAACCGGCACTCTCAATAAAGTGGTAGTTAAGCTGCCGGAAATTACGCTCGGCATGATCGCGGTATTGCTCCTGCGTTCCAGCCACCAGACACTCATCTATCTTCCTGTCGAGCAGGGGGTAGAGGAACGAAGCCCTCCATTCATGCCTGCTTATGGCCTTCTCGACAGGATAGAACCGGCTCTGATACCTGTTGCTTTTAAACTGCTCGACCATCATAGCCTCGTATGCCCAGCGGGTAGCCATCAGGTCGCCTATTACAGGAACATAGACCTTGTTGCTTATTGAGCTGTGAAGATCGTCGAACCGTATAAGTGCCCCCCCAAACAGAAGCTGAGGCACAAGTAGCAGGGGAATAAGGATATATATACTTATTACCGATCTCATTCCCGCCGATATATTGAGTCCCAGCATATTCCCGTAGCATGAGGCAGCAAAAAGTATCAGCCAGTGCCGGAAAAGCATACCCTCTATTCTCAGAATAAGGCTTGCAACCAAAATAAATGAGAGGGTCTGAACCGCTGAGAGAATGAACAGGAAGTTAACCTTCGAGACAAGGTAGCTGAGCCTGCTTATATTCAGGTAGCGCTCTCTCTCAAGTATTTTACGGTCTCTGAAAATCTCCTCCGCGCTGACGGTGAGCCCGAGAAACAGAGCCACAACAACGGCCATAAAGAGGAATACCACCATGTTTTTATTTTCGGCAAAGAGATAGAGGTCGCCACTGGCATACTTAGAGAAGTAACCGAGTATAAAAGCCAGAAGCGGTGCCTCAAGAAGGTTAATTACCATATACTGCTTGTCGGCAAGCTTCCTGCTCAGGTTCCGCTTTACAAATGTTCTTATCTGCCGTACGCGCCCCGGCACCCTGAAGTGGCTCGGTGGCAGAGAGCTCTTTTCCGGATTTGGGGTGGGCACTGTAAGCATCTTCTCCCTGTACCTGGAGTACCACTCTTCAGGCGAGATCTGTCTCTCTTTCCCCGGCTGCCCCGAATCATCTATAACCCTTGCCTCTATTATCTTCAGTATACTCTCTGTCTCAACATTGCCGCAATTGGGACATTCGCTCTCTGCGGCGTTGGCCTGCGACACCTCAGTCTTGAAGTAGACCAGAGAGTCTACCGGATCGCCGTCATAGATCATGTAGCCCCCCTTGTCAAGTAGCCAGAGGCGGTCAAAAAGTTTAATAATATCTGACGATGGCTGATGAATGATGGCAAACACAAGCTTGCCCTTTATAGTCTGCTCTTTAAGCAGCGCCATGATCTTTTCAGAGTCATGTGACGAAAGCCCGGAGGTCGGCTCATCGACAAAGAGAATGGCCGGTTCGCGCATTATTTCGAGGCCGATATTGAGCCTTTTACGCTGCCCTCCGCTAACCTTCTTGTTGAGCAGGTCTCCCACCTGCAGATCGGCTATATCTGTAAGCTCAAGGTCAGCAAGCACCTTATCTACAGCCTCATGAAGCTGCTCTTCGCTGAAATCGCCAAAACAGAGTCTGGCATTGAAGTAGAGATTCTCATAGACAGTCAGCTCCTCTATAAGCATATCGTCCTGAGGCACATATCCAATCAGGCCCTCGAGGGCATCACTCTCTTCGTTAAGGTCATAGCCGTTAATGTAGATGGTGCCGGAAGAGGGTCTGAGTTTTCCGTTGAGCAGTTTAAGCAGCGTTGTCTTGCCTACTCCGCTCCCCCCCATAATACCGACCATATTCCCTGAGCCAGTCACAAAGCTCATAGGCTTTACACCGAGGTCAGAGTTTGTAAAGCGAAATGATAATTTATGTCCCTCAAAGATTACATCTTCACCCTCATTACCGGCAAAGAAGCTCTTCATAACCTTTGAGTAGTATATGGGATCGATGTCGGGTCCCTTTATATTGACACCCCTCTCCAGCAGATATGACCTGTAGGGAATTATATCGCGACCCTTGAAGTAGAGCTCCTGGTTACCCTCGTAGGTTAAGAGCAGAGAGCCGGTACTACGGATAAGCAGAACATAGAGTCTGCCCTTGAAGCCCCTTACCCCCATCCTCTTCCACTTCGGATAGTTGCTGAACCGCTCATCGTCTTTCAGGCCTTCCCCGGAACCCTCTATCACCAGCATATTATCTGATGTTACAACATCGAAGTCCCCATCGGTCATAAAGGCAAAGGCGTTATAGAACTCCTCTCTCTCTATGTTAAAGGTATCGGCAACTATCTCTATTATTTTCCGCTCCTGAGATGTAACCACCCTATCTTCAAAGGCAAACTCCAGGAGCTGGAGGAGCACCACCATCCTCTCATCAAGCAGCAAACCCTTCTTGATCTGCCTGCAAATATTGGTTATCTGAAAGGTTATAAGGGAATTGTTATCGAACAGTTCGCTGTCGTCAATACTCTGAAGCTCATTGGAGTAGAACTCGAGATTACTCTCAAACATCTCGAAATATTTCTCCTCAAGTTCACGGTTAAGGTACCTTCTCAGGTAGCTTCTCAGTATTCTCCTGCCTCTTGCAGTAACCCGGCCCGGCTTTACCGTCGAGATAATGGCAAATATATGTATCAGGGCAAGGAGTACAGAGTCTCTCATAACAAGGGGGTAAAGGAAGGGGGACGCACCCCGCAACCGGTATTTACCTTAAAAAACACTCCATATCACCGGCTGGGCGGGTGCTAATTTGTAACACTCTCCCGTACCTCGGCAATTGCTGCCGTTATGGCTTCAACCTGCCTCTCAGTGAGTGATGTTGTAACATCCTCATAAGCTTTTTTGATAGGCTGCAGCTCTTCAAGGAAGCTCTTTATCATCGGATGATCTTCCAGAGGGCGGGCCACATCGAGGAGGAGGTCGAAAGAGCGTTTCTGCTCCATCAGCACCCTTACTATTCCCTCAACATGATAGGTAGATTCTGAGATGTGGGTTGTGAGATACATACCTTCAATCCATGCTCCGCCGACTACCAGCAGCGCCAGAGCCTCCTGATCATTATCGACAAGCTGGCTATAGGTCTTCTCATAGGCAGCTGTAAGTATCTCTACGAGTTTGTCGCGATCGTCGAAATTTTCCGTTATCTGGTCATAGATATCTTCATCATAGATATGCCCCATATTGAGCTCGTTGGCCAGAATTCTGATTGCATTGAGGTAGTCAATAACCTCCTGTTGCATATTGTAGAGAGTGGCATAGCTCAGGTCGGCTCCGTAAATACCCATATTTATTGCCCTGCTCCGGCTGGTGATATATCTTGAAACATTATCGACAGGATTGGTAACTCCTATAATGAAGCCCATATCAAGGTCGGTAAGGAGCCTCACCACCTCTGCCGATGTTGGCAGCGGATAGACATTCTCCTCAATACCTCTTCTTATAACCTCCCTGTCATGCATCGGAATTGTCTGCTGTTCCGGAGCAGGAGGTCTTTCCCTGCATGATCCTGCCACAACAACTACTACAAATAACACTATGGTAATCAGGTTAAAATGTCTCATGTCATTACTCATTTTTATTAAAAATTTTCGCTACAAAAATCGATGTTAAAAGTACAAATAATAATGATTCGCAGGCCCCTTTTCTCTCAATTATCGGTAATCGTCGCTATATTTGCCTCGCGCAATCAGCACAACAGTAGTTCAGAGATGGTCAATGAGATACCTGTAAAATTGGTTCTTGAAGATGGCACAATCTTCAGGGGCTACTCCTTTGGCGCCCGCAGGCCGGTCGCAGGCGAGGTGGTCTTCAATACTGCCATGACCGGATATCCGGAAAGCCTGACCGACCCCTCATACAGGGGGCAGATATTATGTCTCACCTATCCTCTGGTGGGCAACTACGGCACGCCCGGAGATGATAGTGAAGAAGATATACCAAAGTTTTTCGAATCGGCTTCGATTCACATAGAGGGTCTGGTGGTTAGTGATTACTCATCGCACTACAGCCACTGGAATGCCACCGGCAGCCTTGGCAGCTGGCTTAACAGGTCGGGGGTGGCGGGGATATATGGCATAGACACAAGGGCGCTTACCCGTAAACTGAGAGAGAAAGGGGCCATGCCCGGAAAGATAATAGAGGAGGGTGACGAGATAGATTTCCGTGATCCTAACAGCACCAACCTGGTAGCTGAGGTGAGTACACGGGAGAAGCAGGTTTACGGGAGTGGAAGGTACAGGATCGTGATGATTGACTGCGGGGTAAAGTACAACATTATCAGGAGTCTGTTAAGGTATGACACTACTATAATAAGGGTGCCCTGGGATTATGACTACCACAAGGAAAGCTATGACGGGCTCTTTATCAGTAACGGGCCGGGCGACCCTAAAATGTGTGATGTTACCATTGGCAACCTGAGGCGTTCACTGGGGTATGACAAACCTGTTTTCGGCATATGCCTGGGAAATCAACTGCTTGCGCTTGCTGCCGGAGCCGACACCTTCAAGCTTAAATATGGTCACCGCAGTCACAACCAGCCGGTTTTAAAGGTGGGCAGTGACAGAGCATACATCACATCTCAGAATCACGGCTTTGCTGTCAGTGACGAGACCCTTCCGGATGACTGGGAGCCACTATTCATCAATATCAATGACCATACCAACGAAGGGATACATCACAGAGAGATGCCCTTTTTCTCAGTTCAGTTTCATCCGGAGGCAAGCGGGGGGCCTACAGACACAGCATTCCTCTTCGCAGATTTCATATCGCTTGTAAAAGAGAGCGTCATGAAGAGACCAAATGGCGCAAAGATTTAGCGCTCCCCTTCACTATCGGCTGTTAGCTATATGGCCCGGTATTCAAAATTCCCTAAAAGAGAGAGAAATATTATCGGCATTTAGAGAGATTGTGCCGCCATTTTATTATAATTTTGCACCTCAAACAGTCTCCCATGAAAAAGGATATCAGTAAAGTCATTGTTCTGGGTTCCGGGGCACTCAAGATAGGTGAAGCAGGAGAGTTTGATTATTCCGGATCGCAGGCGCTGAAAGCACTGCGGCAAGAGGGTATAGAGACCGTACTTATAAATCCGAACATCGCCACTGTGCAGACCTCAGAGGGCATTGCAGACAAGATCTATTTCCTGCCTGTAACACCACTCTATGTTGAGAGGGTTATTGAGAAGGAGCGTCCGGGGGGCATACTGCTCTCGTTTGGGGGGCAAACGGCGCTTAACTGTGGAACCGAACTCTTCAGGAAGGGTATTTTGGAAAAATATGGGGTGTCTGTTCTGGGAACCCCTGTACAGAGTATAATGGATACGGAAGACCGCGATCTGTTTGTCGGAAGGCTGAATGAGATTGGGGTTAAAGCACCGGCCAGTATTGCTGTCACATCTGTTGAAGATGCCGTAGATGCGGCAGGCAGGCTGGGTTATCCTGTCATTATAAGGGCAGCATACACGCTGGGCGGACAGGGTAGCGGATTTGCCTCATGCGGAGAAGAGTTGAGAGCTATGGCCACCCGGGCCTTCTCATTCTCAAAACAGATTCTTGTTGAGGAGTCTCTGAAGGGATGGAAAGAGATAGAGTATGAGGTTGTAAGAGACTGCCACGACAACTGCATCACCGTCTGCAACATGGAGAACTTCGATCCGCTGGGAATACACACCGGTGAGAGTATCGTGGTGGCGCCGTCACAGACGCTTACCAACAGCGAGTATCATAAACTCAGGGAGCTATCGGTCAAAATAGTCAGGCATCTCGGCATAGTTGGTGAGTGCAATGTACAGTATGCCCTCGATCCCGGTTCAGAAGAGTACCGGGTTATTGAGGTCAATGCGCGCCTCTCCCGCTCAAGCGCCCTGGCCTCAAAAGCTACAGGGTATCCGCTTGCCTTTGTAGCGGCAAAGCTTGCCATAGGCTACGGACTACATGAGCTCAAAAACAGCGTAACAGAGACAACAACAGCCTGCTTTGAGCCGGCGCTCGACTATATCGTATGTAAAATACCCCGGTGGGATCTGAAAAAGTTTGCCGGCGTATCGCATGAACTGGGAAGCAGTATGAAGAGCGTCGGAGAGGTGATGGCTATCGGCAGGACATTCGAAGAGGCAATACAGAAGGGACTGAGAATGATAGGTCAGGGAATGCACGGCTTCACCGGCAATCGTAATATCTCATTCGACGACATCAGAAGAGAGCTCTCAAGCCCCACCGACATGAGAGTATTCTGTATTGCAGATGCACTGGAGAAGGGCGTAGATCCGGACGAGATACATGAGCTGACAAGAATAGACAAGTGGTTTCTCTATAAGCTGAAGAATATATCAGAGACCGCCGCAGAGCTATCTGGTTACAGTAGTGAAGAATCTCTGCCCGTCAGGCTACTGCAGAGAGCAAAAATACAGGGCTTCAGTGACTTTCAGATAGCACGGGCAATATACGATCCTCCTCCTTCCGGTATGCATGAGGGGCTTCTGAAGATAAGAGAGTTCAGAAAGTCCAGGGGTATTATCCCTTATGTCAAGCAGATAGACACACTGGCAGCCGAGTATCCTGCAGTGACCAACTACCTTTACCTCACCTACTCAGCTACCGAGCATGACATCTGGTATGTTAATGACAAAAGGTCGGTAATAGTGCTTGGGTCGGGGGCATACCGCATAGGTTCGAGTGTGGAGTTCGACTGGTGCTCGGTAAATGCTGCCGAAACCATAAGAAGAGAGGGTATGCGATCGGTAATGATAAACTACAATCCCGAAACCGTAAGTACAGATTATGATACCTGCGACCGTCTCTATTTCGACGAACTCAGTTTTGAAAGGGTAATGGATATTATTGAGCTGGAAACGCCGGCCGGAGTAGTTCTCTCAGTGGGCGGACAGATACCCAACAATCTCGCAATGAGGCTCCATAACGAGGGGGTAGCGATAATGGGAACATCTCCTGAGTCGGTTGACCGTGCCGAGAACCGCCACAAGTTTTCTTCCATGCTCGACAGCCTGGGTATTGACCAGCCCCGCTGGCAGGAGCTTAACAGCATGGATGAGATTATTTCATTTGCGGAAAAGACAGGATTTCCATTACTTATCCGTCCCTCTTATGTGCTCTCTGGCGCTGCAATGAATGTAGTGTCAAACAGGGATGAACTGTTTCACTTTCTGGAGCTTGCCGCCGGGGTATCAAAGCAGCACCCCGTTGTTGTCTCTGAGTTTGTTGAGCATGCGAAAGAGATAGAGATGGATGCCGTAGCCTCTGACGGAGAGGTGATAGCCTATGCCATCAGCGAGCATGTTGAATATGCCGGGGTACACTCCGGCGACGCCACAATAGTGTTCCCCGCACAGAAAATCTATTTTGAGACAGCCCGTAGAATAAAGCGGATAACAAGAGAGATAGCCGGTGAATTAAAGATAAGCGGACCCTTCAATATACAGTTTCTGGCCCGCGATAACGATATAAAGGTTATTGAATGTAATCTGCGATCATCCAGAAGTATGCCTTTCGTCTCAAAAGTGCTGAAAATAAACTTCATTGAGCTGGCTACCAGGGTGATGCTGGGGTCAGAGGCAGAAAAGCCTCACAAATCTGCATTCGATCTGGACTATGTGGGTGTTAAAGCCCCTCAGTTCAGCTTTTCAAGACTCGCCAAGGCCGATCCGGTTCTGGGAGTCGACATGGTGTCGACCGGCGAGGTCGGATGTATCGGTGAAGATTTTTATGAGGCAATACTTAAGGCGATGTTCTCGGTCGGATACAGGATACCTTCCGGAAGTATTCTCCTGTCGACCGGACCGGCACGCTCTAAGGTCGAACTCCTGGAGAGTGCGCGAGTGCTTCGCGAAAAAGGGTACAGGCTCTACGCAACACGGGGTACCCGTAATTTCCTTAAGAATGCGGGTATTGAGACAGAGGTAGCTTACTGGCCCGATGAGAAAAGGTCTCCCAACACCATAGAGTTGATAAGAGAGAGGGAGGTTGATCTTGTCATCAACATCCCTAAAAACCTTTCAAAAAGTGAATTGCAGAACGACTATGCGATAAGAAGAAGTGCTATCGATTATAACATACCGTTGCTTACAAACTCAAGGCTTGCATCGGCATTCATACATGCCTTCTGCACACTCGGGGAAGAGGATATTGCCATAAGGAGCTGGGATGAGTACCGGTAGCAGGCAGAGGCTCTGCAGCCTCACCTGACTGCAAGTCAGGCAATATGCGACAACACAGATCGAATTCAGGGCAGCCATTATCACCGCCGGCAGTAGCCGGTAAATAGATCTTGACAATATTAACAGAGATACCTGACATGGAATCATTAACAGAGATAAGAGAAGCAGTAAGAGAGGATATAGACATTATAACGGGGTTCCAAAAGGCAATGGCATGGGAAACCGAGCAGATGAGTCTTGATGAAGCCACCCTTATGTCAGGTGTTGAGGCGGTATTCAGAGATCGCTCCAAAGGCACCTATTTCGTGGCCCTGTCGGAGGGTGAGATTGTAGCATCCCTTCTGATAACTTACGAATGGAGCGACTGGCGCAACCGCAATGTCTGGTGGATACAGTCTGTATATGTAGTGCCCGGGGCAAGGCGCAGAGGCATCTTTACCGCTATGTACAGGCATATATCGAAAGAGTCATCTGCCAGGGGTGCTGCCGGATTACGCCTCTATGTTGAAAGCGGCAACAGGGACGCGCGGCGAACATACGAATCGCTGGGCATGGATTCATCGCACTACACCATGTATGAGCATATGACACCTTAGGCCCACGGGGCTGCCACAGCTACAACAAGGGGGCTACGGATGGGGGCTGCCACAGTTGTACATGAGAAGCCCCTGCCCGGACCTGCCACAACTAAAAAGATTCTGTGTGGCCCACCGATATCACCGTTCTTTTTTAAAACCCGATTTTCCGGTAAAAAAAGATGTCAGTTACCCATCTCTGAGAGGAACTTTATTCTCATAAGCCTTATCTCATCCTCGTCAAACTCACCGCCAAGCTCATTAATGGCCTCTTCAAGAGAGTCGCTCTCAGCCTCCTCCATAAAGTAAGAGAAGATATCCTCCTGACGCTCATCATCTATAACCGAGTTGATGTAGTAATCGATATTTATTCTTGTACCTGAGTTGACAATAGCCTCAATCTCGGCAAACAGATCCTCCTTCTCAAGCCCCTTGGCGGCCGCAATATCTTCAAACGGCCTTTTCCTGTCAATACTCTGAATAATGTAGACCTTGAGGCCAGATTTGTTAACCACCGACTTAACAACCATGTCGAGGGGCCTTATTATATCATTCTCCTCAACATGCCTTTTGATAACCTCAAGGAATTCAGGGCCGTATCTTCTGGCCTTTCCGGCGCCAACACCAGTAATGGCCTGCATCTCTTCGGGAGTTATCGGGTAGTTAATGGCCATCTCCTCTATTGAGGGGTCCTGGAATATTACAAAGGGGGGAATATCTTTCTGTTTTGATATTCTCTTTCGCAGATCTTTAAGAATACTTACCAACTCTTCGTCAACGGCGGCCGTTTTGGCTCCGTATGCCCCCTCCTCTTCAGAAGACTCAATATAGTCATGATCTTCGGTAAGCATGAAAGTGTGGGGGTTATCAAGAAACTCATACCCCTTTGGGGTAAGCTTGATAAGCCCGTAGTATTCGATATCCTTGGCGACGAGCCTGGATATCAGAGCCTGTCTGATAACCATGTTCCAGAACTTCTCATCTTTCTCGTCGCCCGAGCCGAACAGATCCAGCTTGTGGTGTTTGTAAGATTTTATGGCGCTTGTAGCGTTACCGGCCAGAATATTGGCTATATGGTCGGCCTTGAACTTCTCCTTAACGGCTATCACAACCTCAAGCAGCTTGCAGACATACCCTGAACCTTCAAAGCGTACCTTGGGATGCAGACAGTTATCGCATGTTTCGCAGTTGGAAGGGGTATACTCCTCTCCGAAATAGTGAAGCAGCAGTTTGCGACGACATAGTGATGACTCAGCATAAGATACAGTCTCGAACAGAAGCTGACGGCCTATCTCCTGTTCAGCAATAGGCTTGCCATGCATAAATTTCTCAAGCTTCTGTATATCCCTGTAGCTGTAGTAGGCAATACATCTCCCCTCACCGCCGTCACGCCCGGCCCTGCCGGTCTCCTGGTAGTAGCCCTCAAGGCTCTTTGGTATATCGTAGTGTATCACATACCGTACATCGGGTTTATCTATTCCCATTCCAAAAGCTATGGTTGCGACTATAACATCGACCTCCTCCATCAGGAATTTATCCTGATTATTGGTTCTTGTTACAGAGTCCATCCCGGCATGATAAGGGAGAGCCTTTATACCATTAACTTTAAGGGTATCGGCTATCTCCTCAACCTTTTTCCTGCTAAGACAATATATGATACCCGACTTGCCCTGATTGTTCTTAATATATTTGATCATCTCCTTGGTCACATCACTCTTGGGCCTCACCTCATAGTAGAGGTTGGGCCTGTTGAACGATGACTTGAACACGGGGGCATCAAGTATCCCAAGGTTTTTCTGTATATCGTGCTGCACTTTGGGTGTAGCGGTTGCTGTAAGGGCAATAATGGGGGCTCTGCCAATAGAGTCGATCATGGGTCTTATACGCCTGTATTCAGGCCGGAAGTCATGCCCCCACTCAGATATACAGTGGGCCTCATCTATTGCATAGAATGAGACTTTAACGCTGCGCAGAAATTCGGCATTCTCCTCTTTGGTGAGCGATTCAGGAGCAACATATAGCAGCTTGGTGGCACCACCAACAACATCGCTCTTCACCTTTATAACGGCATTCTTTGTAAGAGACGAGTTGAGAAAATGTGCCACATCATCATCTATGCTGAAATTACGCATTGCATCAACCTGATTCTTCATCAGGGCTATAAGCGGAGATATAATGATTGCGGTACCCTCTTTCATTACCGCGGGCAGCTGATAGCAGAGTGACTTTCCGCCGCCGGTTGGCATAAGAACGAATGAGTCATTCCCTTCAAGCACATTTTTAATAATAGCCTTCTGGTTACCCTTGAAGGTATCAAAGCCGAAGTATCTTTTCAGATACTCCTGTATAGAGGCATCGCTAATCATAATAGAATTAAAAATTACATTCCCTTTAACGGAAGCACCCGCCACACATTCCCCGTCAGATAGTGATCTTTATCATACCTTTATCTCCCGGCGGGACATCCTATACCAAATGTACAAATAAAATATCGCATAAAAAAGAATCTTTATCCGCCCAACCCCATTTTTTATGGAAGCTGTTCTATTAGTGGCTGGTACAACGGCCTTAACCGGGTTGTTTTCAATGATAACTTTTAGCATATTTGCAGGCCGGTCATACTTACCGGGCCACATTTTTTTCTCGGGGCAATGGCAAAATCAAATAAAAAGAGGAGTGAGCGTCAGGAGATGGGCTTTCTTGAGCATTTGGAAGAGCTCCGCTGGCACATAATAAGAGCAGTTCTCTCTATATTCCTCTTTGCCGCTGTCGCATTCCTCTTTAAAGAGATAATATTTGACACAGTAATACTTGCTCCGAAGCAGGAGGATTTTTTTACCAACAGGCTTCTCTGCAGGCTTGGTGGTCTGGTCAATGTAAGGGCTCTCTGTATAAACACTCATGATGTTGAGCTTATCAACATCAGAATGGCGGGTCAGTTTATTACCCACATCACCATCTCTCTTATAGCAGGGGTTATTATCTCATTTCCATATATATTCTGGGAGTTCTGGCGTTTCCTGAAACCGGCGCTCTATGATAGTGAGCGCAGGTACGCAAGGGGAGGTGTTGCAGTTACCACACTTCTCTTTCTTTCCGGTGTTTTGTTCGGCTACTTCCTTATTTCGCCCCTCTCAATACACTTCCTCTCAACCTACACTGTAAGCGCCCAGGTCTCCAACCAGATATACCTTGGCAGCTACATAGGCACCCTCAGTGCCATTACCCTGGCCAGCGGAATACTTTTCGAGCTTCCGGTCGCAATCTATTTCCTCTCAAGAATAGGAGTGGTAACCCCTGCCTCTCTCAGGAAATACCGCAGACACTCAATTGTGGTACTTCTGATACTCTCTGCCATTATCACTCCGCCCGACATATTCAGCCAGGTGCTGGTCTGTCTGCCACTGCTTGTACTCTACGAGGTGGGCATCCGTATTTCCCGAAGAATTGAGAGAGAGAGAGAGAGAAGAGATTCAACCATTGCCAGAGGTGAGTCGCCCTCTTCGGAGAATGCATCAATGTAAAGTAAATTCAGATGAGACTACATACTGACAGACTGATAAAGAGATATAAGAACCGCACCGTTGTCGACAAGGTTACGGTCGATCTTAACCAGGGAGAGATAGTCGGCCTGCTGGGGCCCAATGGCGCCGGCAAAACAACCACATTTTACATGATCGTGGGGCTGGTGCGTCCGAATGCCGGCGACATATTCCTCGACGACACATGCATAACATCACTGCCGGTATATAAGAGGGCCAGGCACGGCATAGGATATCTGGCTCAGGAGGCATCAATATTCAGAAAACTCTCTGTAGAAGACAACATAAGGGCCATTCTGGAGCTCTCGGATATGGCCGGGCCAGATCAGAGGGAGCGCACAGAGATGCTTCTTGAAGAGTTCGGCCTTACCCATATACGCAAAAGCAAGGGGTTTCAGCTCTCCGGTGGAGAGAGAAGAAGAACAGAAATAGCAAGGGCGCTGGCGCTGAAGCCCAAGTTCCTGCTTCTTGATGAGCCGTTTGCAGGTGTCGACCCCATTGCCGTCGAAGATATTCAGGATATCGTGGCCAAACTCAAAGAGAAAAACATAGGCATACTCATCACAGACCACAATGTTCATGAGACCCTCTCTATCACAGACCGCGCCTATCTGCTCTTTGAGGGAAAGATTCTTAAGGCGGGAACCGCAGACCAACTTGCAGAAGATGAGCATGTGCGAAGGGTCTATCTGGGCAGGAATTTCGAGCTTCGCCGTTAAATGTTAGCATCTAACTGTTTTTTTTATACCTTTGCGGTGAATTTCAAGCGGATGTGGCGTAATTGGTAGCCGCGCCAGACTTAGGATCTGGTGTCTTCGGACGTGGGGGTTCGAGTCCCTTCATCCGCACTCTGTCTGACCGCTTAACCGGATCGTTACAGCGAAGGTTCAAGCGGTCTTTTGAATGGTAAACAAAGAAGAATACTGTAAAATGGAGATTAATCTTGAGAAGAGTGACAATCTGAATGCCGTACTTGAGGTGCAGATTGAGAAAGAGGACTATCACGAAAAAGTTGAGAGGGAGTTGAAAAATCAGAGGAAGAAGGCCCAGATAAAGGGTTTCCGCCCGGGCATGGCTCCTCCCGGACTGATAAGGAAGCTTTATGGTAAGGCCGTTCTTTTCGACGAACTCAACAACATAGTTGCAGAGGCCGTATCGGGCTACATAAGAGATGAGAAGCTAAATCTGCTTGGTGAGCCCATGCCACAGCCCTTTGATATCGATGAAGAGGGTGACAAAGATAATTTCACCTTCCGTTTTGATGTCGGGATGGCTCCGGAATTTGAGGTGTCGGTAACGAAGAAAACCAAAATACCACTCTATAAGATAAAGCCTGACGATAAGATGAGAGAGGGCTTCATACAGAATTACCGCCAAAGGCATGGTGAGTTCCGGCAGGGAGACATTACCACTCTTGAGTCAATGATTACAGGCGACATAAAAGAGCTTCAGGCCGAAGGCGATGACGGGCTCTTCGTAGAGGGTGCTTCGATGCTGGTCAACTTTGTTGCCGACGACCATAAAGAGAACTTCATAGGTAAAAAGGTGGGTGACACTATCGAATTTGACCTGAAAGAGACCATAAGCAATGAGGCTGAGATATCTTCGCTGCTCAGGATACCCAGAGAGGATGCAAAGAGCATTGATGGAACCTTCAGCTTTACAATCAACGAGATAAAAAACTTCGAGCCTGCTCCCATGGAGCCTGCATTCTTCAAGGCCGTTTTTGAAACCGACGAAGAGATTGACGAGAAGCAGTTCAGGGAGAGAATAGAGAAGGAGTTGGAGGACAACCTTCAGAAAGAGAGTGAGGGTCGCTTCCGCATTGATGCGGTAGAGCATATGGTTAAGAATACCGGTATAGAGCTGCCGGAAGAGTTCCTTAAAAGGTGGCTTATAAAAAATAATGAGAACCTGACCGAAGAGGAAGTGATGAAAGAGTTTGACGGCTTCATAAAGGGTATGAAATGGCAGCTTATAAGGAATAAGATAGCTTCCGAAAATGAGATAAAGGTTGATCAGGATGAGCTTGTTGCAGAGGCTATTACAACCACGAGAATGCAGTTTCAGCAATATGGACTACACCATGTTACCGATGAGCAGATAGAGGGTTATGCCAAAGAGATGTCAGCAAATGAAGAGCAGGCCAGGAAGCTTGCCGACAGGGTTCTTGAAACAAAGGTAACAGCCTGGATAAGGGAGAATGCCAAAGCTGAAGAGAAGAGTGTTACCGCAGAACAGTTTAACAAACTTTTTGAGTAACAAGCCTTGGGCGACATCCTTTGCATAATATTTTCTATTTTTGAACTGCTAAACCATATAAGAGCCATATGAGTAACTTTGAAGATTTCGGCAAATTTGCCAGAAGCGAAAAGGGGATAAGCAGCCTTACACTGCACAAATATTCAGCGATAACAAGCAGCTACATCTCTCCTACCATCATAGAGGAGAGGCAGCTTAACATTGCAACCATGGATGTCTTCTCCAGGCTGATGATGGATCGCATCATATTCCTGGGTCTTCCCATAGATGTCTATGTTGCCAACATCATTCAGGCCCAGCTGCTATATCTCGATTCAAACGACCCCGGCAGGGATATTATGATATATTTCAACACCCCCGGAGGATCGGTGCATGCAGGCCTTGGAATATATGACACCATGCAGTATATCTCTGCCGATGTGGCAACCATGTGTACAGGAATGGCTGCATCGATGGGGGCAGTGCTTCTTACCGCCGGAACCAAAGGCAAGCGTTCGGCACTCAGGCATTCAAGACTGATGATACATCAGCCCATGGGCGGAGCCGAAGGGCAGGCGTCAGATATTGAGATAATGGCCCGTGAAATAGTAAAGCTAAAGCGCGAGCTTTATGAGATAATAGCTCTCCACTCGGGTAATGATGCCGACAAGGTGGAAAAGGATGCCGACAGAGACTACTGGATGACCTCTCAAGAGGCCAAAGAGTACGGCATGATCGATGAGGTACTTTTCAGAGATAAAGGAAAATAGCGGTTATGGACAGATGCTCATTTTGCGGTAAGCCCAAGAAGGAGTGCAAGATACTGGTTGCAGGGCTCGACGGCCATATATGTGACAACTGCATTGAGCAGGCTCACAGTATAATGGTCGAAGAGATAGGTTCAGCCGGTGACCTGATGTTCGATGACATTAAGCTTAAGAAGCCGGTCGATATAAAGGATTTTCTCGACCAGTATGTTATCGGTCAGGAGTCGGCAAAAAAAATTCTCTCGGTAGCGGTTTACAACCACTACAAAAGACTTATGCAGAAAGAGGGCAAAGATGAAACAGAGGTTGAAAAGTCCAATATTATACTTGTAGGAGAGACAGGCACCGGTAAAACGCTCCTGGCAAGAACCGTGGCCCGTATGCTTCATGTACCATTCGCAATAGTAGATGCAACCGTGCTTACCGAGGCCGGATATGTCGGAGAGGATATTGAGAGCCTTCTTACAAGGCTGCTGCAAAACGCCGACTACAATGTAAAGGCAGCCGAGAAGGGCATTGTCTTTATTGATGAGATAGACAAGATTGCCCGGAAGAGTGGCAACCCCAGTATAACCAGGGATGTCTCGGGCGAGGGGGTTCAGCAGGGTCTGCTCAAGCTGCTTGAGGGCTCTGTGGTCAATGTACCCCCACAGGGGGGAAGGAAGCATCCCGAGCAGAAGATGATACCCGTAGATACCAGGAACATCCTCTTTATCTGCGGCGGAGCCTTTGAAGGTATTGAGAAGAAGATAGCGTCAAGGCTCAACACACAGGTTGTCGGGTACGGAGCCACCAGAACCAGAGAGCATATTGACAAGGATAATATGCTTCAGTATGTAGCCCCCCAGGATCTGAGAAGCTTTGGCCTGATACCTGAGATTGTGGGAAGGCTGCCGGTACTCACATATCTGGAACCCCTTGGCAAAGATGCACTCAGGGCCATATTGACAGAGCCGAAAAACGCGATAATTAAGCAGTACATCAAGCTCTTCCAAATGGACGGCATTGAGCTTACCATTAAAGATGAGGTGCTCGACTATGTGGTTGAGAAGGCTATAGAGTTCAGGCTGGGAGCCAGAGGGCTGAGGGCCATCTGCGAAACCATAATGATAGATGCCATGTTTGAGCTCCCCTCCGGCAATGAGAAAAAGTTTGTCGTCACAGTAGAGTATGCCCGCAAAATGCTCGGGAAAAAGAACCTCAACCTGCTGAGAGCGTAGCCAAATCCATTCCGGACCTCACCGCGGCAGGGGCTGCGCAACATTGCACCACGCCAGCTGCAACGGCACCAACAGACACTCTTTCAGGAAAATAACAGTATTGGCTCTTCACCGGTCGCTGTGAGATACCCGGAAGCGAGGCTCGGCGCCGGCATACTCCTCAGGCCAAACCACAACCTTTATACCATCCTGCCACTGTATGAAAACCCCGGTATTGGCAATCTGGTAACCTCTCTCATCGACCGCATAAGGACCGAAAAGGGTCATCGTCTCCATCTCAAGCAGCTCGTCTCTAAGTCTCTCCTGATCAAAAGACCCTGCCCTCTCTGCGGCCTCCATAAAAAGCATACAGCTGCCATAGGCTCCCGCTGCATGAAAGCTGGGTTCGACACCAAATCTGGCGATGTAGGAGTTAGTGAAATCTTCGACTCCCGGGTATGGAAGTGAGGGTTCCCACGCTGAAAGCCCGAATATGTTCTCTGCCGCCTCTCCCAGTTCATCGCGAAATCGGTCAACGGCCCCCGAGGTTCCAACCATATCCGGCTCCACCCCCATCTCTCTCATCTGTCGCACTACAGATATAAAGTCATCGAGTGCTGAGGCAGATAGTGCAAGAACCTCTGCCCCCGACTCACTCACCTTCTGAAGAAGTGGTGAAAAATCGGTTGTTCCGGAACTGTAGCTCTCCAGAAGAACCACCTCCATATCCCTCTCAACCGCAAGGTCGGCTGCCCCACGGCCAGCGGCAGCAGGGAAAAGGGCATTTTCATGAATAACCGCCACCTTTCCGAGCCCCCTTTCGCAGGCCATATCTATAAGCCCCGCCAGGAAAAGTTCGGCAGGTGGAAGCACCATAAAGAGGTACTCTCTGCCCTGCTCCCATATTGAGGTGGTTGCCGCAAGCGGTGTTATCTGCACCATCCGGTGCATCTCGGTAACAGGCGCCACCGCTTCGGTAAGAGTCGACCCGTAAGGGCCCATAACGGCATCTACCTTATGCTCTGTAATCAGCTTCTCATACAGCTCAATTGCCACTGAGTTCTCAGAGCGGTCGTCCAGAATAATAAACTCAACCTCACGGCCCAGAATACCGCCACGCTCATTGATCTGCTCCTGCCATAGCAGGTAGCCGTTTCGTGCGGCGATACCCTGTGTTGAGTAGGCCCCGGTCTCTGACATGGTAGCCCCTATAACAAGCGGCCGGCTCTCATCTTCTCTGGCCCATCTTACTATTATCAATATCACTACCACCAGTAAAAGTATCGGCAATACGGGTCTTCTCTTCATAATCAAATCTCCTTTTATCTCCGCCACCACCCTTCATAAAGGCACTGCTGAGCAGGCCTTCATTGGGGCAGAGCCGGATGCCATACAACCTTGAGCAGGCAGAGCCTGCTTCTTTCAGCGGCGATCTCTGCGCTCCCAGGTTACATAGCTATAGTTAAAATCATTCTTCTTATCATACCACGGACCCTCTCTCTCAACCTCTTCCCATACTGAGGTATCTATGGCAGGGAAAAAGGTGTCGGCCGTGAACTCTTTGTCAACCTCAGTAATCATCAACCTGTCGGCCAGATTCATAAACTGGCTGTAGATCATACCTCCGCCAATCACAAATATATCACCGCTATCTCTGCATACATTCAGGGCCTCTTCGAGAGAGCGTGCTGTGTGGTCGCAGTCAAAGCACTCATCGGGATTATCGGTGAGTACAATATTTTTCCTTCCCGGCAGCGGTTTAACAGGCAGCGACTCCCATGTCTTCTTGCCCATCAATACGCAGTGGCCCGAGGTTATGCGCTTAAACCGCTTCAGATCTTCAGGAAGGTGCCACAGCAGGTCGTTATTCATACCTATAGCCCTGTTCCGTGCTATTGCCACAATAATTGTTATCATGCCACTTCTCTATTCCGTTCATATCTCTTCAGCCCCTCCGCTATATTGGGCAGCGGCTGTTTTGCAAAACTGTTTCACCCCACTCATACAGATATCTCACCTTTAATATGGGGATGTGCCTGATAGTTTTCGATATTGAAGTCTTCATATCTGAAGAGGTCTATCTCCCTGACCTCCGGGTTAACCGTTACCTCAGGAAGGGGAAGAGGATCGCGGGTAAGCTGCAACTTCGCCTGCCCGGTATGGTTGAGATAGATATGTGCATCACCAAGCGTATGTATAAACTCCCCCGGCTTCAACCCCGTAACCGAAGCCATCATAAGGAGAAGGAAGGAGTAGGATGCAATATTGAAAGGCACGCCGAGAAATATGTCGGCACTCCTCTGATAGAGCTGACATGAGAGTCGCCCACCGGCCACATAGAACTGAAACAGGATGTGACAGGGAGGAAGTGCCATCTTGTCAAGTTCGCCGGGGTTCCATGCCGAAACAATATGGCGGCGTGAATCGGGATCACGGCGCAGAGAATCTGCCACACCCTTTAACTGATCTATTGAGCCACCTCCATAGCGGGGCCATGAGCGCCATTGTGCGCCGTAAACCGGACCAAGGTTGCCATCCTGATCGGCCCACTCATTCCATATACGAACTCCGTTTTCCTGCAAATACCCTACATTGGTATCTCCGCTGATAAACCAGAGCAGCTCGTGAAGTATCGATTTAACATGCAGTCTCTTTGTAGTCATCAGCGGAAAGCCTTTGCCAAGGTCAAAGCGCATCTGATAACCGAAAACGCTTATGGTACCGGTTCCGGTACGGTCGCTTTTCCTCTCTCCGCTTGTCAGAACATGATCAAGAAGCTCAAGGTACTGCCTCATCGTTATCTCTCTCTTTTAAATAAATATATTACCCTTCAATTACCTCACCCCATTATGGTGCCTATTATGGTAGCAGACATCAGCGATGCGAGGGTTCCTCCCATAAGTGCTCTGAGTCCCAGCCTTGAGAGCAGGACCCTCTGATTGGGGGCAAGAGAACCAATCCCGCCGATCTGTATTCCCACAGAGGCGAAGTTTGCAAAACCGGCCAGCATGTATGTGGCCATTATTATAGATCTGTTATGGGTGAAAGCCCCGGCCTCCTTGAGCTCTGCAAGGCTTATATAGCCGACAAATTCGGTCATAATCACCTTCTCACCCAGAAGCCTTCCCAGCAGTGTGATATCCTCTCCTCCCACCCCAATAAGCCACATGACCGGGGCGAACAGATATCCCAGCAGAAACTGAAGAGAGAGCTTCTGGTAATCCCCGCCGGTTGCCTCACCGATAACCGTATTAAGGCCAGTCCAGTCGCCCGTTTTCTGTAGAATGTAGTTGGCGAAAGCGATAAAGGCCAGAAAGGTCAGGAGCATGGCGGCTACATTGGCAGCCAGTCTCAGCCCTTCACCGGTTCCGTTCGAAATAGCGTCAAGCACATTACTGCCCACCTTATCGCGCGATATGACAATATCGCTATCGATGCTCTCTCTCTGGGGAACAATTATTTTGGCTATTACAACGGCACCGGGCGCGGCCATTACCGATGCGGCAAGCAGGTGTTTTGCAAAGATAAGCCTCTGGGCCGGATCGTCACCTCCGAGAAATCCTATATAGGCAGCCAGCACACCGCCGGCAAGGGTTGCCATGCCTCCGGTCATCACAAGCATTATTTCAGAGGGGGTCATCTTCGGCAGATAGGCTTTAACCATCAGCGGTGACTCAGTCTGGCCAAGGAAAATGTTGCCCGCCACAGAGAGACTCTCGGCTCCGCTTATCTTCATTGCCTTCGTCATAAGCCAGGCCAGTGCAAACACCACCTTCTGTATTATACCGAGGTAGAAAAGCAGAGAGGTGAGAGCCGAAAAGAAGACAATGGTTGGAAGAATCTGAAAGGCGAATATCATTCCAAACGAATCGATATCCATAAGGCTGCCGAAAAGGAATGTGCTGCCTTCGGTTGTAAAGTCAAGTATCTTAACGAATATGCGTCCCACGAAATCGAAAACAGTCCTGATGATGGGCACATAGAGAATTCCCGCAGCCAGAAGCACCTGTATAGAGAGACCGGTAACAACGACGCGCCAGTTTACTCCTCTTTTGTTATTGCTGAACAGCCATGCAAGGCCTGTTATGACCGCCATTCCCAAAAGCCCCCTGAGCAGTGACAAAAGTGTCAGACCGCCTCCCGAAGAGATGTCGGCCACAGAGCTACCGACACTGTTGTTTCCGGCAGAGACCTCAGTTGCAGCTGCATCGCAGCAGCTAATATCGCCCGCCTCCTGTATAAAATAGGAGCCCTCCAGATCATGCGAAAGCAGTATCAGCAGGATTGCAAAACAGGAGAAGAGGGTTGCTGATCTCATTCCTTATCGGATTTACCTTTGCCCTTCCTCCTGTCGAGTTCAGCCTTAAGCGCCGCGGCTCTCTCATAATCCTCCTTTTTTACAGCCTCATCCATAACCGCCTTGATATCTGAATCAGATAGGCTTGCATACTCATCCTCCTGCAAGCCCGAGCTTCCGCTATCCTCTTCGCTCTCCGGGTCGGGAGTCTCTTCGCTGGTATCGATAATAATACCGGCCTTATCCATTATCTCGCTCGTGGTGTAAACAGGACAATTAAACCGGAGCGCAAGGGCTACGGCATCAGAGGTTCTGGAGTCGATCGGAAACTCCTTCTCGCCGTTACTGCACAATATTTTTGAATAGAACACACCCTCTTCCAGCCTGTCTATAAAGACCTCAAAAACTGTGATCCCGAAGTTGTCGGCAAAACTTTTGAACAGATCATGTGTAAGGGGTCGCGGTGGCTTCAGGTTTTCCAGTTTTATAACTATAGATTGTGCCTCAAAGCCCCCTATTATAATCGGTATACGCCTCTCACCATCCTCTTCTGCGAGCACAAGGGCGTATGCCCCTGTCTGGGTCTGGCTGTATGAGATACCCAGTACCTTAAGTTTTATTCTATTCATAACAGACTCTAATCCTTTTCGAAATAATCGATAGCCACTTTTTCTCTCCAGACAAATATAAAGATATTACAGCTATATATTCAGTAATGAGCCATATTTCGCCCGCCTGCTATGGATAGGGCTGCCCGCCGGAAAGTGGTGTGAACATAGCGGAACTGCTCTGCGCCCGCAGTCAAAATAGAGTTGAGCGCGGGGGTAACGCATAATGGTTTCAGTGTACCTGAAGTGAAGGCAAGAGGAGGTCAGAGCACCCGGGCAGATGAGCGCGGGGAGGATGAGAGAGGTGCAGGCCGCCGGTCCCGGCAGGAAGAAGTGGCACAGCGGGACAGGAAGAGCCGGGAAGAAGCGGTACAGCGGGGCAGGGAGAGCCGGGAAGAAGCGGCAGGGTGCCCGACAGGGCATAAACAGAAAAGGCGCTGCGGTGGCAAGGCGACAGGGATATAAAAAGCTCTGTCATATAGGTTATAAAGGTTGTTATGTACAATCTTTTTGCTATATTTGCAGTCCGATTTTCGGGACAAAAATTCGTCAGGGCATGCAGAAGTCACTCCAGATCATTTGGTTGTGCGCCTTGCGGAGAAACAGTTAACTATTTATATAATGTACGCAATAGTAGAGATTGCCGGTCACCAGTTCCGGGTTGAAGAGGGGAAGAAGATTTTCGTTAACAGGATTGAGGCCTCTGCCGGCAGTGAGTTGATTTTTGAGAAGGTGCTTCTTATTGATAATGAGGGCAAAATTGCCGTAGGAGCTCCCGTTATTGAGGATGCCTTCGTCGAAGGCAAAGTTATTGACCAGGTTCTTGGCGACAAGGTTCTTATATTTAAAAAGAAGCGTCGCAAGGGTTACCAGAAGCTCAATGGTCACAGGCAGAAATTTACCCATGTTGAGATCGTGGCAATAGCGCCTGAGGGAGCCTCCAAAAGGAGGTCTGAACTGACAACAGTTGCTGCCACCGATTCCGGCACCAAAGAGCCAACCTCCAAAAAGACTACCGTGGCCGGTGGCGAGACCGCGAAGGCTCCTGCCAAAAAAGAGAGCGAAACGAAAGAGGTCAAGGCAAAGGCCCCTGTAAAGAAGGCCCCCTCCAAAAAAGCGGCTGAGACCGGCGGTAAAGATGAAAAGGCTCCGGCCAAAAAGGCTCCGGCTAAAAAGGAGAGCCAGGCGAAAGAGGTCAAAACAAAGGCCCCTGTAAAGAAGGCCCCCGCCAAAAAAACCTCTGAGGCCGGCGGCAAGGATGAGAAGGCTCCGGCCAAAAAGGAGAGCGGATCTAAAGATGAGAAGGCGAAGGCCACTGTAAAGAAGGCTCCCGCTAAAAAAGCGACCGGTTCGAAAGATGAAACCGGCAAGGCAACTGCAAAAAAGAGTACCGGAACCCAAAAGGGGAAAGATTCTGACCAGAAGCAGGAAGATTAACAACTTTATTGAATAGAAATAATTGAACAAAAAAAGAGATAGCCATGGCACATAAGAAAGGTGTAGGTAGTTCACGCAACGGTCGCGAATCAGAAAGCAAGCGACTGGGAGTTAAACTATTCGGAGGCCAAAAGGCCATAGCCGGCAACATAATTGTGAGGCAGAGGGGTACGACCCACCATCCTGGCGACAATGTAGGTATGGGTAAAGATCATACCCTATACGCACTTATTGACGGAGTGGTTAAGTTTCGCAGAAAGAGGAACAACAGATCGTATGTTTCGGTAGATCCGGCAGCCGTCGAATAGAGAGCACTGACAGAGATAGTAACTCCTGAATCTGCACTGTTTTTGTGCCGGTCCGGGAGTTTTTTTTACATTTACCTCATCACAGAACCAAAGCGCCAGAGAGATGTTGACAACAGCTATTATAAGAGAGAAGAGAGACTACATTATTGAGCGACTCAGAATCAAAGGGTTCGATGCTACCGCCCTTACAGGTATAATACTCAATTCAGATGTTGAGAGGAGAAATCTGATGACCCTCTCCGAAAGCCTTCAGGCAGAAATAAACAGGACATCGAAGCAGATCGGAGCAATGATGAAAGAGGGCAATAAAGCTGAAGCCGCTGAGCTCAAAGAGGCAACCCGAATCAAAAAAGAGGAGATAAAGAGGCTTGAAGCATCACTCTCTGAGGCTACGGCGGTTATGAATGAAGCCCTGCTGAAACTGCCCAATATACCGGACGAGACCGTGCCTCCCGGGAAAGGGCCGGACGAGAACCTGCTTGTGAGGGAGTGGGGAGAGATTCCCTCACTCCCCGATAATGCCAGACCTCACTGGGAGCTTATAAAAGATTATGGCATAATAGATTTCGACCTCGGGGTAAAGATAACAGGTGCCGGTTTCCCGCTCTACCGTGGCAAGGGTGCATCACTGCAGAGGGCGCTTATCAGCTTCTTTATAGCTGAAGGTATAAAGGCCGGTTATGAGGAGGTCATACCTCCTGTGCTGGTCAATGAAGCCTCAGCATTCGGAACCGGTCAACTACCCGACAAGGATGGCATGATGTACGGCACAAAAACTGATAACCTCTATCTTATCCCCACAGCAGAGGTTCCCCTGACCAATATATACAGAGATACCATACTGAATGAAGGCGATTTACCGGTTAAACTGGTCTCATACACGCCATGTTTCCGCCGCGAGGCGGGTTCGTGGGGCTCTGATGTGAGGGGGCTTAACCGGCTGCATCAGTTCGACAAGGTAGAGATTGTACAGATTACCAGCCCCGGGCTTTCATATCAGGCCCTTGAAGAGATGGCCGGCCACACCGGGCGACTCATAGAGAAACTGGGGCTCCCATACAGAGTCATGCTGCTTTGCGGAGGAGATATGTCATTCACCTCGGCAAAGACATATGACTTTGAGGTCTACTCTGCCGCACAGCAGAAGTGGCTTGAGGTGAGCTCTGTATCTAACTTCGAGTCGTTCCAGTCTAACAGGCTTAAGTGTCGTTACAGGAAAGAAGGCAGCCGCGAAACATCTCTGGCTCACACCCTTAACGGCAGCGCACTGGCTTTACCGAGAATAGTCGCCGCTCTTCTGGAGAACAACCAGCGTGACGGAGAGATTATTATTCCCGAACCGCTTGTACCCTATACAGGGTTTACCACTCTTAAGCCCGGCAAAGAGTGAAGATAGAGATGTCACATAATAGTTACCGGCAGCACCGCTGCCCAACCGGTTTTTAATATACTGAACTGTGAAGATAGAGAGGTGGGGCAAGGCATACCTTTTTGCCATAGCGGCAGTTCTCTGCTGGTCAACTATACCAACAGCATTCAAGTGGGCCCTGGCAGAGGCTGAAATAACAGAGATACTGACCGTAGCCTCATTGGCATCTACTCTGGTGCTGCTGCTTATAGTGGCTGCAACGGGTAAAATGAAGTTGCTCTTAAAAACCGGCAGAAGAGATCTTGCCAACTCAGCACTACTCGGGCTAATAAATCCGTTCATCTACTATCTGATACTGCTTAGGGCCTACGACCTGCTGCCGGGACAGGTGGCTCAACCACTTAATATGATATGGCCCATAGTTCTGGTATTTCTCTCTGTACCTCTGCTTGGCCAAAAGGTGCCCGCTGCCAGCTACATATCGCTATTCATAAGCTTTGCCGGCGTTTATATCATCTCATCGCAGGGCAGGCCCCTGAACCCGTCAGAGACAAATATTACCGGTGTTCTGCTTGCTACCGGAAGCTCATTTTTCTGGGCTCTCTACTTTATCCTGAATATACTTGACAAGAGAGATCAGGCGGTAAAACTTCTTGTAAACTTCCTTTTCGCATCTCTGTACCTGATACTTTTCTCACTTATTACCGGAAGATCTCTGGTGCCTGATCTGCCCTCTGCCGTAGCAGCCTCACTCTACATAGGTGTTTTTGAGATGGGACTCACCTTCTATCTCTGGCTTAAAGCCATGCAGCTGTCATCATCGAACGACAAGATAGGAAACCTGGTATATCTCTCCCCCTTTATATCCCTGCTGTTGCTGAACATTTTTATTGGCGAACCGATATACCTTACCACACCGGTAGGTCTTCTCTTTATTATAGGGGGTATACTATACCAGAACAGAAAGATTGTGGCCCGCCTATAGCTCTAAGGGCTCTTTTTTTGCTATTTTTACCATTTGGCAGGGTGGCCGCTCATACCCGTAAAGAGGTGTGGCCCCGCCCACCGGTCAAAAAATAAATTTTTTATGAGAGAGTTACGATACATATTGATACTTCTGCTCATACAGCTTCTTCTGACAACATCCTGTAAAAAGGAGGAGGATGAACCCCCAAATGACGAACCCCAAAAGACTGAAGAGCAGATAAATAATGAACGGGGAAGGGATGTGCTCAATGTGATAATGAACGAGTGGTACTACTGGTACGACATGATGCCTCAGGTTAACCCGATCGATTACGACAACCCCTATGCGCTGCTCGAAGCGCTCCGCTACCTGCCTGTTGATGTCTGGAGTTTTGTGACAGACTACCAGAGCTTCATCGACTACTACTCCGGATCGTTTGCCGGTCACGGCATAAGAATAGGTCTCGACAATCAGGGACAGGCCCGTATCGCAATGATATACAGCAGCTCACCCCTCTATGCCGAACCTCATAATGTAAGAAGGGGCTGGATAATAGATGCTGTTAACGGCACCGATATAGCGGCACTTCTTATTGCAGGTAACTTCAGTGCTTACCAGTCAGTTATGGGGCCTCCTGAACCCGGTATAACCAATCAGTTCGACTTCATAAAGCCCGATGGTACCGAGGTAACCATCAGCTCAACCAAAACAGAGTTTCAGGCAAACTCTGTTATGACACACGACACCCTGCATATAGGGGGTAGTGTTGCCGGCTACCTCGTCCTTGAATCATTTATTGAGCCAACCTCCGATGAGTTGGAAGAGGCCTTCTCCTTTTTTCACTCTGCAGGCATAGACGATCTTATTCTCGATCTCAGGTACAACAGCGGGGGGATGCTGAATGTTGCTACCGAGCTTGCGAGCTATCTTGCCGGCAATGAGCGGGAAGATCTGGTATTCATTAAGAGTGAGCACAACAACAAGAAGAGCTTCGAAAACGAGATTACCCGCTTTCACATCACCGCTCACTCTATAGGCCTCTCCCGCCTTATTGTCATAACAACCGGAGAGACAGCCTCAGCCAGTGAAAATATCATCAACGGGCTCTCTCCCTATATGGATGTAGTAACAATCGGCGACACAACCAGCGGGAAGCCAACGGGAATGTATGCATTCGTCGATGCTCCTCACAACAAGTTCATATTTGCACCGACAACCTTCAAGCTCGTGAATTCAGAGGGAGTTGGCGACTACTTCAACGGCATAGCACCAACAATATCTGCCCACGATGATATAACCAGAGATTTTGGCAACAGAGAGGAGCTGAGTCTGAAGGCAGCGATAGAGTATCTGGAGGGAGCCAAGAGGAGCATTCCCGATCCCGCAGCGGCCAGGGCAGTCTGGATTGGGCAGGAGCGGCCTCTATGGCAAAATAACCTCTTTATCAATAGGGAAGTTGTTATCTCTGACCGGTAGCAGGCACTCCGGCAACACTCTCTGCAACCGGTGCCCTGTCAATCAGTACCGGTACAGCCCCCATATATCAGCAGGCAGGCAGAGTCGTTATGTGGCAGAAGAGATGAGGGTCACCGCTGTTTAAAGCCATCAATATGAAGAGCGAAAGGGAAGAGAGAATCATAATGGGAATTGACCCCGGTACAACCGTGACAGGATATGGAATAATAAGGGGAGAGGGGCCTGCAATATCTCTTGTTACATACGGGCTTATAAGGTCATCGAGACACGACAACCACTTCGACAAAATCAGCAGGATATTCACCGAAACCCTGTCGCTTATTGACACTTACGGCATAACCGAGTTATCGGTCGAGTCGCCCTTTCAGGGCAAGAATGTGCAGTCAATGCTGAAGCTGGGAAGGGCTCAGGGGGCAGCGATATCTGCCGCACTCCACAGGTCTCTCCCTGTTTCCGAATATGCTCCGCGCAAAATAAAGATATCTGTTACCGGCCAGGGAAGCGCATCTAAAGAGCAGGTGGCCGGAATGGTAATGAACATGCTCGGTTTAAGCGAAGAGGGGGTCTCTTTAGACGCTACAGATGGTCTCGCAGCGGCTGTATGCCACTTCTACCAGGGCAGAGTGGGCCCATGTTCCGGTAAACCTCAAACATGGAAAGATTTTATAGACAAAAACCCTGACCGCACATCAGGATAGAAGAGCCCCGCAGCAGTTCTCCCCGGGCGGTGGGCCTCTAAACAAGGGTAGCGGCAAGTGCAACAGCACTGATTCTTACCCCCTCAACAGCACTAAGGGCCTCTGCGCAGGCATCTATTGTCGAACCAGTGGTAATAACATCATCAACAAGCAACAGGTGCAGTCCCGCAAAATCATCGGGCCTTAAAATTTGAAAGCTCTCATCTACATTCTGCCATCGCTCTATCCTAGATCTTATAGTCTGAGAGCCACCCGGAGATCTCCTCACCAGATTCCGGCTCCCGACAGGGAGAGAGCAGACCGATGCTATGCCCTCTGCTATCAGGAGGCTCTGGTTAAAGCCCCTCTTCCTGTAACGCCTACTGTGCAGCGGCACAGGAACAAGCAGGTCAATATCATCAAGAAAGCCATCATCTGAGAGTTCCCTTCCGTAGAGCTCCCCGAGAGCCGAACCAATCTCTCTTATTCCGTTGTACTTCAGCCGGTATATCAGTCTGGATATTATGCCGCCCTTGACATATTCGGCGAACACGGCGGCCTTTACAATGTTACACCTGCCCCAGAACAGTTTTTCTACATAGTTGTCTCTTTCAAGATGGAATCCGGTACGGGTTAACTCAATATAACACCTGGTACAGATGAGCCTCTCATTACGAACCAGATTCTCTCTGCATGACTGGCAGCAGGAGGGAAAAAGGATAGAGAGTAGGTCGCTCAGCAACTCAGATGCTGCTCTCATCGGTAGGGGTATTAATCCAGGCTATCGAACTGCTCGGATATAAGGGCAGCCAGCTCACCGAAACGCTGAGGGGCCACCTTGGCCCTGCTGCGCGAGAAACTGAGGTCCTCCTCCCTGTCCATTGGAATCAGGTGTATATGTGCATGAGGCACCTCAAGACCCATCACTACGACTCCTATCCTTTTGCAACTTACAACCTTCTCAACCGCCACCGCCACCCGGCGGGCAAAAAGCATAAGCCCCGACAAGGCAGAGTCATCAAGATCAAAAATGTAGTCAACCTCTTTTTTGGGTATCACCAGGGTGTGACCCTCTTTCAGCGGGTTTATATCAAGAAATGCCATGAACTGATCCGATTCGGCAACCTTGAAGCATGGCATATCTCCGTTAACAATCTGGGAAAAAATTGATGACATATCTACTCTCTTTACAGTTTACAAAGTCTCTGCTCTCACATAGAGATATCGATAATCTCAAAAGGTATTACCCCTGAGGGAACCTCAATATCGACAACATCGCCTATACGACGGCCTATCAGCCCTTTGGCAATGGGAGATCCTACAGCGAGTTTCTTGTTCTTAAGGTCGGCTTCATTCTCGGGCACCAGTTGATACTCCATTACCGCATTAGTCTTAAGGTTCTTTATCTTAACCCGGTTTAATATCTTAACCGACGAGGTGTCTATCTTTGATTCGTCAATAATACGAGCCCTTGCAACGGTTTCTTCGAGTTTTGAGATGCGAAGCTCGAGCAAACCCTGAGCCTCCTTGGCAGCGGAGTACTCAGCATTCTCAGACAGATCGCCCTTATCTCTGGCCTCTGCAATTTGAGACGATATCCGTGGCCTCTCAACATTCCTGAGTTGGTTAAGCTCCTCCTTGAGCTTCTCAAGGCCATCTTCCGTTACATAAATAATGTCTGTCATCGCTTTGTGATATAAAAAAAACAAGAAGAACCCCGCCGGTGACGGAACTCTTCATAGAACAAATATACCATTTACTTTTTAAAACTCCAAAAAGGTTTCCGGTCGCCCCTGCGGGGTAACTCAGAACTCTTTCCTGTCAAAAATCTCTTTGTAGATAACGGCCCTCCTGCCGTCGAACTCATGGAGAATATCTACAAGCTCGTAGCTTACACCCTCCTGTTCATCATCGATAATCTCAACATCGCCTGTTTCTGTAGCCTGCAGCAGCTCCTCAAACCTCTTCTCGGTAGCAGCGGCATCGAGAGCAGAATGGCCTGAGGCGGTCTCCTTACCGGCATCTGATCCTGCCCCGGATGTCCGGGTAGCGCTACCTGACATCTTATCGTGCGAAGCGGTAGCGGTTGACATCTGTGGCCTTGCAACCTCCTCGCCATAGAACTCATCATCATCATCAAAAAGATCGTCCGGAAAACCGCTACGGGGCTCGCGGCTCTCTCCTGTCGGCTCGCCGCGGGGCACCTCTCTCTTTTTTCCCTTTATAGAGCTCACTATCGCTATAATAGCAAATATTATGTAAATGATAATATTGCCAAAACCTCTTTCGTCGCTCATAGAATAACCTCCTTAAAACTCTGGCGACCCGGTCGGCTCAGTAAACCGGGCCACCTCTTCTTTTTCTTTCAGCTTAACCGGCAGCCCTGACAGGCCGGTATCGTCAGACTTGCTATATTTGTAACATTATGAGATCAGGCTCAAATTTACACCTTTTTTCCATATTTACCATCACCATTCTCCTTATCGGGGCATGCGACAGGAGAGATAATGATGTTATACCCGATGTTTTCATCGACTTCACCCTCGACCTCAACGATCCTGAATTTCAGGGGCTCAACTTTGTTACCGGCCATCTGCTTGTAAACGCCAACACCAACAACATGGGGCCCCCTGCGGCAGGCTATATGGGAAGCGGAATAATTGTTTACCACTCTAACCCCGGTGAATTCAACGCCTATGACAGGACCTGCCCGCATGACTTCGTTACCTATCAGAAGGTAGAGGTTGTTAATGTTGACGGCATATACGCCATATGCCCCTCATGCAGCACAAG
>SLNP01000052.1 GCA_007132995.1 Bacteroidales bacterium
GTCGGACAGATCTCCGCGAACCTCTCCGGGTGGCTCTCTGTTGTTTCAACAAATGTGTAGCCAAGAGGTTCACTCAGCACCGTATTAAAGCCTCTGCCCCTGAAGCTGAGTGCCGGAACTCCTGCCAGGCCCTCTCCCAGCCTCACACATAGCCCGCACTTAATGCATTTGGCGTGTTCAAAAACCAGACCACTATGTTGATTTATCTTTTTCTCAATAGGTACGGATGTTGTTTTGTTCCGCGGATTTTTAACTCTCAGCTCTGTAGTAACATCCCGTAGCCGGCAATCGGCAGCCGCCCGGCAGTCGCAGTGCATACATCTTGATGCCTCCTCTGCCGCTTCGGAGACACTCTGCGGATCGGTAAATGCCGCTGCCCCATCGCGACTCTCCTTAAGCCACTCCTGCCACTCCTCTTCCTGAACCTTTCCGAGGGTAGAGTTAAAGGGGCGCTGATCTTTCGGAGGAACCGGATTAATCTCCCTGTTCTCACCGGCCAGTTGCGGATAGCTACTTGCCAGCAGCATCACAATAGCCCTGTTTGCCAGCCCGCTGTCAATCCTCTTTCGCCGGCACGCCTTATCGCAGTAGCCTGCACAGTCGCCACACACCTTCAGCGGATCGCCAAGGGCTCCGAATGTCATGGCAGCGGCCTCTTCTGACTTACCTGCTGCCAGCAGGCGGTTCATCAGTGGGATATTGAGGAGACCCGGACATACCAGGCGGCAAGGAGCTTCGCACTCTGCCCTGTGTTCGGTAAGCAACATGCGCACCGCCTCCTGTCGCATCGCCACCACCCCTGCAGAGGAAGCATCGATGTCCATACCCCCGCTCACTATCGACGAGCAGGAGGGTATGTATTTCCCGCCTGCATTATCTTTCACCAGGCAAACCATGCATGAGGTGTGGTGTTTGTAGTCGGGTGAGTAGCATAGCGAAGGCACAGCAACACCTGCGCTTCTTACCGCCTCTATCAGCCGGGTACCGGCCCTGACCGTCACCTCACTGCCATCGATCTTTATTTGTTCATCGTTCATTGTTCCAAGCTATCAGCTGTCAGCCTTCAGCTTTCAGCATATATTATTAAAGTTCCCAGTTCTTCGTTCTTCGTTCTTTTTTCAGCTGTCAGCTGTCAGCCTATCTTTTCTATGATCGCAGTCGTCATCGGGCCAAACGCCCCATGCCCCATGCCCTCTGCCAGCGAGCGTCAGCGAGCACTTCTCTCCGCTTTACGCTGCGAGCTGCGTCAGCAGCGAGCCCATGCCCTTTGCCCCATGCCCTTTGCGTGCGAGCGTCAGCGAGCACTTCTCTCCGCTCTCCGCGGCAGCTGCGTCAGCAGCGAGCCCTCTGAGCCCTTCTCAATAGCATTTGCCGGACATACCTCCCGGCAGCTGTCGCAGGCGGTACATAGTTCATTATCTATTACATGTTTCTCGTGTGGTGTAAAGGGTATTGCATCTACAGGGCATACCTGTACGCACCTTGTACAACCGATACAGTTATCGTTGACCATGTAGTTTATGAGAGCCTGGCAGCGGCCTGCAGGACAGATGCCGCGGGCATGTGCCTCATACTCACTGCGGAAGTAGTTAAGGCTGGTAATAACCGGATTGGGAGCTGTCTTACCAAGTCCGCATAGGCTCCCCTCCTTAACCATACCACTGAGACGCCCGAGTTCGTCAATATCGCTCTCTGTAGCATCTCCTTCGCAGAGCCTGTCAAGTATCTGAAGCATTTCACCGGTACCTACCCGGCAGAATGTACATTTGCCGCATGACTGTTCGTGAGTGAATGTAAGGAAATAGCGTGCCACATCGACCATACAGTCGTGGTCATCAAGAACAACAAGGCCTCCCGACCCCATCATGGCTCCCATGCTTGTAAGGGCGTCGAAATCGATAGGAGTATCGGCCAGGCGCTCGGGCAGGCATCCACCCGACGGGCCGCCTATCTGCACTGCCTTGAACTGCCGCCCATCTGCGACGCCCTCTCCTATACTTTCTACGATACGCCTGATAGTGATACCCATAGGCACCTCTATCAACCCTCCCCGGGCTACCTTACCGGCCAGGGCAAACACCTTGGTTCCCTTACTGTCGTCGGTGCCTATGGCGTTGAACTGCGAGGCTCCCTCCCTGAGAATCCACGGTATCATGCAGTATGTCTCTACATTGTTTACCAGTGTTGGCTTGCCGTAGAGACCCGACACCGCAGGATAGGGAGGCCTGTAGTGCGGTGTGCCCCTCCGCCCTTCGACAGAGGCTATCAGGGCACTCTCTTCTCCGCAGACAAAGGCTCCGGCACCCTCAAATATTTTAAGATCGAAAGAGAAGTCGCTGCCCAGTATGTTACTTCCCAGTAAGCCCTCACCACGGCATGCGGCTATCGATTCCCTGATCCGTTTCACCGCCAGCGGGTACTCGGCTCTGATATAGAGCACCCCCTCGGTGGCACCCGTAGCTCTGGCTGCTATAAGCATTCCCTCTATCACCCTGAAGGGGAATGACTCCAGCAGCATCCGGTCCATAAACGCCCCCGGATCGCCCTCATCGCCATTGCAGATTACCATTTTATCGGGCGAGGGCTGGCTTGCCACTATCTGCCACTTCTTCCCGGTGGGGAATCCGCCGCCACCCATACCTCTCAGTCCCGATGCCAGCACCTCCCCTATCACCATCTGCGGGGTCATCTCGCTGAGCACCTTCTCCAGCGCCCTGAATCCCCCAAAACGGCAGTATTCGCTTATTGATAGTGGCGATATGATGCCACAAAATTCGGTAGCAATATTCTTCTGATACTGCAGGAAGTTATTAATCTGCTTCTCCCTTTCGGCATCGTCTATAAAGGTCTGGCTGCTGTCGAGTTCGTCCGTATGGAGCGAATCGATCCAGCCGGTAAGTTCGCGGCGTACCCTGTTAAGCGCCGAGTGGGGTCGCAGATGCTTCAGTAGTATCTCTTCCACCTCCCTGCCCTTTACATTCCGGTAACGGCGCGGCTCTCTACCCTCCAGGGCAATCTCAAGAAGTGGCGTCTGGTTGCACACCCCCACGCATCCGACCGGTTTTACCGTGGCGTCAAGCCGGTACATGGCTACCGTCTTCCTTACAGCCAGCATTACAGCATCACTGCCCCCGGCTATACAGCAGGAGCCAAGACCCACCCTTATCTCTGCAGTACCACTGCCTTCGGTGGCAGCAAACAGATCACCATCTTCCTGCTGCGGTGAGTTCAGGAAGTCATCTATAACCCCAGCCACCGATACCGTCTGCACATACCCATAGGTCTTGCTGCCTATCTGCACCACCGGTGCCAGGGTGCAGCAGCCGAGGCATGCTACATCTTCGAGCGAAAAGCGCTTATCGGTGGTGGTGGTCTCACCTTTGGCCAGACCGAGGAAACGGCGGAAGGCATCGGCCACCAGCCCTGCACCTTTAACATGACAGGCGGTACCCATACATATCTTTATGGTGTGTTCCCCATGGGGAATATGTCTGAACTGGCTGTAAAAGGTAGCCACGCCGGTTATCTGCGCAGGGGTTATATCTGTAAGCTCACAGATGAGCCTGATGGCATCGGAAGGGAGGTAGTTCAACTCATCCTGAACACCCTGCAATATCGGTATCACCATATCAGCTTCCCTTCCGATCTCTGCTATGACCCGCTTAACCACCTCACTTATGGGAGGGCTCTCTTTCCCGCTGCAGTTACAACTGCTGTCTGTATCTCTCTCTTTCACCGTTCTCCTATTGAATAGAGGTTTGACGATCCTCGTATAAAAATTCTGCCATGTGCGAATGCCGGAGTTGTCAGCACCCTTTCACCGAGCTGAGAGGATGCTATCTCTTCAAACTCTCCTGCAACCCTGAATATATATGTTACTCCGACCATATCGGTAATATATACCTTGTCTCCTACTATTATGGGCGAGCTGTAGAATCCGTAGTCGTAGTAGTGCTCCCACAGCAGCTCGCCCGAAGCTGCCCCATAGCAGCCAATGGCTCCGAAGCTGGTTGCAACGAAGAGGTATTCATCGGTAGCTGCCAGACTTGCCACCTCCGGCAACAGCTCATTATCTTCCCAGAGGGGCTCATCGGTATTTGACGGATCAACTGCAACAACAGTTGCATACTCGTTGCCGGCAAATACGGTTGTGCTGTTTACGGCGACTGAGGGGCCCACCTCTCCTGTTACCCCACGGGCACGCCACAGCTCCTCTCCGGTAGCAGGATTGTAACCTGCCAGGTAGGGATGCGAAGTGAGTATTACCTGCTCAACACCCCCTATTGTGGCCAGTACAGGCGATGCCCACGAGATAAGCGTTTCACGCTCTGTCTCCCACACCATTTCGCCACTCTCCAGATCAAAAGCTTTTAGTGAAGCCCCCTCATTGGTATCGAACTGTACCAGCAACAGGTTGTTCCATATAATGAGCGAAGATGAGTGACCATAATGATTTTCAGGTATGCCAAGACCAACTGTCCAGATTACATTTCCGTCGTGGTCGGCACAGATAATATTGCCTGTGGCAAATATTGCACATACAAAGCGGCTGTTTACAGCTGCCGAGGGCGCTGCCAGCCCGGTTTCATCGTCGGGCTCAGGAACCTGAGAGGGGCGGGCTCTGACATCCCGGGGCGACACCCTCCAAAGCAGGCTGCCATCATCAACATCATAGCAGAATATCTCCTCTCCATCCTCATCGGCGCCTGTAACGAAAAGCCTTTGACCCCATACCACAGGAGAGTTAAAACCGGGGCGGGGTGTCTCAACTTTCCAGAGCACATTGTGACCCGAAGCTCCATCCCACTCAAGCGGATATTCGGCCTCTGCAGCAAAACCGCGCGACCCCTCACCCCTGAAGAAGGGATATATCTCACCGGGAGAAGGCATCTCATGAGGTTCAACCTCAGCCGGCAGTGCAACCGCCTCCCTTTCAACATCCGCTTCAGCGATAGCAGCCTCTTCATCAGGCTGGGCAGGTGTTGTCTCAGCAACCTCCTCAGTTGCGGCGACATCTCTTTCGGGCTGAGGCTCTCTTGCCGCCTCATCTCTCAATCTGGCAGCCTCTTCTGAGAGATCAGATATAACTACAGGGGCAGGCGAAGGGAGGGTTCCCCTCATTGCCATTGAGAGAACCAATGCCAGAAGCACAACTGCTGCTGATGAGTAGATAATGGTACCTCTTTGCACCCCTTTAACGGCTGCATCACCTACCGGCTCACCGGGATAGGAAGGAATTGTCTTGTGTCGCGCGGCAAGAAGCCGCTGTGCGGTAAGGAATATCAGAATCCCCAGCAGAAGCAACCAGCTACCGGTTCTTGCCTGCCAGGTACTGCTGAAATAGATGCCACGGGCCATAAGGTCAAGGGTTCGTATCTGCTCTTTCAGCTCTTCATTTGTCTGGTCTCTGTCAAACTGCTCTTTCAGCTCTACAAGAACAGGATTGTCGAGAGGAGCGGTAAACCGCAACTGCAGATAGCCAAAAATCAGCAGTAGCGAGACCAGCAGCACAAAAAGACCCGATATCAGGCTGATGCTCTGAAGCGCTTTCACACTCTTTTGGTCACTCAAAAACTCTTTATCACTCATACTTTTCTATTTTCGGCTTTGACAGGACAATATTCGAAGCAACGGGCACAGCTGACGCACCGGCCTCTGTGTGGCAGATACTCTGTGCGGCGCTCTCTCAGAGATGTTGAGAGTAGTGCTATACCAAGCGAGAGGCCAAGGAATAGACCAACATAACCTGAGCCCCGCCTGAACTTCCCGGTTAATCTGGCCTCTGATGTGAAGAGATCCTCGTAGGTGCGACCGGAACTCATAAAGGCCTCGGCCTCGCGTGAGGTTGCCGGTACCTGGTGCTCCTGCCATGCTCGTATTTCGCGCGCCAGTGAAACATCATTATTAACTGAGGCAAGGTGATAATAGCTACTACCCACTATAAAGTAACCGGCTACCATCAAAATGGGTATCAGAGCCAGAGAGAGAGTAAAGAGTCGTCTTCCCTTCCTTCTCTCCTGAAGCTTCTCTTCTGAATTTGAGGGGAGAATAGCGTTGGTGGGGCAGGCATCGCCACAGAGGCGGCAGTCGATGCACTCAGCGGGAGTAATGGTTAGATGCTTTCCGGAAAAGCGCGACAGCCAGTTAAGAATGACGCCATAAGGACAAAGAAATCGGCAATAGGGACGATATATAAAGAGCCCTGCGGCCAGCAGCAGAAACCCGAAAATTAACATAGAGAAAGGCGCACTCAACCGAAAAAACCCTACATAGGGGTCGTACCGGCAAATGATAAAGGTGCTGCCGGTGGCGGCGAAAAGCAGTGCAAGGGCCAGATAGAGGTAGGGTATTACAGAAAGAGCCGATTCAACGCGCTGCGGAACCTTAACCGGCCATACCGATGTAAGCTCCTGCAGGGCCCCCAGCGGACAGACGGCCGAGCAGAAAACACGGCCGAAAGCAAGGGTAAAGAGCAACGGCAATACAAAAAAGAGAAGTACAACCAGAGGAATGGTATAACCGGTCCCAAATAGCGCAAGCGAAACATTCTGCAGCGAACCTATAGAGCAGACACACCCCTCCCGCACAAACCCAAACCATATGACCGAGAATACCCCAAGCCATATTATGCCATTGCGCGACCGACGACGCAGTGCAAACCAGGCGGCCAGTGACATGGCAGCAACAAGCAGAACAACATCAATGTACTCCATGGCGAGTCCGCGCGGTGAAGGCGGTGGGACATGCTCCGGATACTCATACCCTGACTCGAACTCAGGCATGGGGAATCGCTGCTGTCCATTTAATGTGTCGCACCAGACGGCAGGCAGCATAATCAACACCAGCAGTATAAGCAGCAATCTTCTCATTCTCCGTAGCCCTCCTTCAGCAGATATGGTTCCGAGAGGGGAACTCTCTTAATGGCCTGTGGCGGACAGGCACGGGCTATTGAACATTCGTTACAGTTAACGCATATATCATGATTTATCTGCAGATATAGTGAGCCGTTACCGAAATCGGCACACCCCTTTACGCATTTTGCACAACCAATACAGAGCTCCTCTATTATGGTATATTCGAAATAGGGATCTTCAATAAAGGTACGCTTAATGGCTCCTGTGGGGCAGAGCTGACTCTCCGCACCAGTATTGATATTCCTGATGCCCTGACGAAGATAGCCTCCGCAAAGATCGCAATAGCCACACATCTGATACTGATGATAACACTTTACCGCTGAAGGGGTAAGAACACAGTGTGTTTCGCAGCGTCCACACTGACCGCACTCGTAGGGATCTATCTGCCACACCCATGCCTCGGCTGTTGTAGCTTTAAGCAGTGCACCGCCGTAATAGCCTATGGGGAGCAGAAGGGCTATTCTGCCTGCATTGCGGACAAACTCCCTTCTCTTCTGTGGTTTAAGCAGCCTTTTATCTTCCATCTTAATACTCATCTTTCTCTCTCTCTTCGCCCGGCTCTGCAGCGGGCTGATCTGTTGTGTTGTCAGCTGACAAACTGCAGCTGTCAGGGTCTGTATCACAGTCGTCGACTGAAGGACAGCCGGAGCATTTACCGGCAACTCCCCTGTTAATGCCCAGCACTAATGCTCCGGTCACTATCGAACCAAGTAGCGTCCACCTTACCAGACTGTTTATAAAACCTCTTCTCTCCATTTTCTACTCTATTCTCCTGTAAACATATAGCCTTGAATCTTCGGGCGATGCCACATAGAGCTTTCCATCGCCTCCTGCGGCAATATCCTGAGCCTCTGTCGAACCTGTAGGGGAAACGGCAGAGACGAACTCCAGCAACTCGCCACCGGTACTATAAAGCTTAATACGACTTATTCCCTTCTCTGAGGTGGCCAATGTTGTGTCGTTGAGCATTGCAATATGTGACGGGTTGCAGCAACCGCTGAAATATTGTGCTCCGGTACCAGGTTCACCGAACATGCTTACTATATCACCTCCTGGGGTCCGTTTCTCAATACGGAGGCGACCGGGGTTAACAACCAGGTAGTGGTTATCAGGGAACAATACAACATCGAAATATGGGCTGGGCACCACATATCTCTCACCCCGATGCCCCGACATATGCCGCAATGCTCCGCTCCTGTCCAGGAGATATACACGCCGCACACCGGCATCGGCCATGGCCACATAAGTTTCGTTCACCGACAGTGAGGTTATTATGCTGCCAGACTCCCATGGCCCCCACTCTTCGAGCAAATTGCCCGACAGGTCATACAGCCATATTACATCATAACCGGCAGCATATATGGTGTCGTTAAAGGTTGTAAGAGCCTTTACAGCAGCGGGAGGGGTAACACTCCATCTGCTATTGAGCGATCTGTCAAGAAGCCGTATGAAACTCTCACCGCCGGCTACCACACCATCTGGAAGTGTCGCAACAGAGGTAAGACCTCTCTCAGTAAATTGAATCTCACCGGCAATTTCCCACGAGGCTTCAACCTCTTCATCTGCAACAAAGAGAGGTCTCTGTGGCCTCTCAGTGAAAAGCCTGCCTGTAATAACATCATAGATGATAAAGAGTACAAACAGTACCAGTACCAGTAGTGATAATATGCCGGCTATTCTTCTGTTCATCTGTTTCGTTCTTTGTTCAGCTATCAGCTGTCAGCTGTCAGCCTGTCTTTTCTATAATCGCAGTCGTCATCGGGCCCCATGCCCTTTGCTCCATGCTCTTTGCCCTTTGCTCCATGCCCTATGCCCTATGCCCCATGCCATTACCTTACATCAATACAGATCAAATTATACGAATCTCTCAATATAAGGAAACCATCTGCAACAGCAATGGGTCCCCAGGCATCTATTCCATCTATAATCTGGTGTCTGTCAAGAAGTGTCAGGCTGCTCCCTTCGAATCTGTAGAGCGAGAGCTCTCCGTCGTCTTTCAATAAAAACATCTTGTCATCTGCTATGATGTAGGGACCCAGACCAAATCGCTCACCCCGTCCGCTCTCCCACACCGGTGTGGTAATGTCATCTTTATGATAACAGACCATCTGGTTTCTCATTACACCGGCATCATTGGGCAGAATCGTCCAGATGTAGTCGCCTGTAAGTATGGGGGTCTGCTGCTCACTCGCTATACCCTGACGCGGGTTATGCCGCTCTGTAAGAATCGCCGTAAAGCCATCTCCATCGCGCTCAACTCTTATCACTCCACCCCCGGTTCCGTAGCCTGCAACAACCAGTAACTCATTATCATTTATCTGCACCGGGCTGGGGGCCATAACAGTCGGATTCCACTCTTTCTCTATCCAGAGAAGCTCGCCGGCATCCGCTCCCGAAGCACTTACACCTACTATACCCCCGATACCGTTGTATACAAACATATCTTTGCCAGCCAGGGTCATAGGGATAATCGAAGAGTGCGACATCTCAACATTATAATCGTTGGGGGTCTCCCAAACTACCTCCCCGGTGGCACAATCTACTCCAATCAGCAACTTGTCTCCCGCAGCCGCCAGAATCGCTATTCCATCCACAATAAGGGGACACTGGCCGGTGTACCAGAAGGGTGTATCGGCACCATACTCTTTCTCCAGATCGAGAGTCCATAAAAGATCGCCGGTTATCGGATCAAGACACATTACATGACATCGCGGCCCAATTGTAACAATAAAGTCATCCGTAACAGCAGGTATAGTACGGGAGATACCATGATTTCGCCTCATCGGTACATGATACCATCTGCGCCATAGCTCTGTTCCTGTAGCCAGTGAAAAGCAGCGCAGCATGTCGGCACGCTCCTCCTCGTCGTAATCGAGGATGTAAACTCTGCCATTATGTATAGCCGCGGCGGCATGCCCCTCGCCTGTGGTGTATTGCCACACTACCGGCGGACCGGATGGGGGCCAGTTTGATGCCAGCGGTGTAGGGTCGGTAGATATATTGTCGAACCGATCACCTCTGAATCTGGACCAGTTGGACGATGGCGGCACCTCTTCGTCAGAGAGATGCTCAAAAAATTCGCCAATTGTTATCTCTATCTCCTCTGCTTCAGTCTCCCGGCGTTCATCGAGGCCGGGAACCCGTGGTTCCACCGGAATTGAACCAATGCCTGTAAACCACCAGACAAGCAGCACCACCATGATAAGTGGCATAACGAATAACGCTGAGGAGAGAAATTTCTTAGACAAAGAGCTTGTTATTTAATTAGTTGCTTATATCAAAAACTGCAAGATAGTCGCCGTGCCTAACATAAAGCCGCCCGTTGTGTATGACCGGATGCGCCCAGAAGGGGCCATCGCTGCGGGTGTTGAGGCGAAATTCGCTGATAATGTCAAGCCCCCGGGGGTCAGGCCTCACAAGTGCCAGATTGCCCCGGCGCTCCTCATAGAGATAGAGCAGACCATCGGCCGCAATGATAGAGCCTTTGGTATTCCATCTCGTTGCCCATTTTGTTTCACCGCTGTTCCAGTCAACACAGACCCAGTCGCCCATTGTATTAGACTGATAGTTAGAGGCAAAAAGGTAGTCACCAAGCAAAACCGCTCCGCCATGGTGGGTGTCAATATCATCATTTGTCCATACCACATCGGCAGAGCTGCCATCGGGCGATAGCTGCAGCTTGACGGCGGTATGGTTATATCCGCTGGTCACAAATATGAATCCGTCACGGAATAGTGGGGTTACGGCATGGTTTACCCGTGCACGGCCACTCTGCATACCGGCATAGTCAACACTCCAAATTATTGTGCCATCGGAAGGGTCGACTCCTATAATGGTGTTTGTAAGCAGGGTTACCACCATCCGTCTGCCGTTATGTTCTATCATGGTCGGATTGACATACTGGGCTCCCTCGTCGAGCGCTTCAGTCGCCCAAACCAGATTGCCGGTCTCTGCATCGAAGGCAACAAGAGAGGTCTGGCTGCCGCCGGGTGTCACAAAGACCTTGCCGTCGGCAACCAGAGGTGACTCGGATATCCCGAAGCGGGGTGCCGGGGCATTATACTTCTCAAAGTGGTTCACTGACCACCTCTTCTCACCGTTGGCCGAGACGCATACTATATCACCCTGTCCGCTAACCAGGTAGAGGTGTCCATTATAGAAGGTTGGTATACTGCGTGTTTCCGGATAGGTGCGGTCCCAGGCCCTGCCGTAGTTGATCTCCCAGTTTTTGGTTCCATCGTGGCTATATGAGGTAACGATGTCATAGTCGCCCATACGGCCGGTCACATAGACAGCATCGGCGGTGGGGGTTACCGAAGAGTACCCCGTACCAAAGCCGGAGACCTCCCATATAAGAGGCGGTCCGCCGGAGGGCCACTCGCTCAGAAGATTGGTCTCATTAAAAATACCGGTGCGCCCCTCGCCCCTAAATTCGTAAATCTGGGCCTGCAAAACAACTCCGGCAAGGAGTGCGGGAATAATAAGTAATGCTATTCTGTCAATTCTGGTCATGGTTAACAGATTTATATGGCTATTTTTTGTGGAGGCGAACATACAAAAATCGGCACATCCATATTGTTAATGAAATGTTGCAATGGTCATATTTTGCAATAAATAACATATGTGGCCGTACCATTCGAACAACCCTCACTGCTCACTGCGAGCCCCTGACTTACTTGTAAATGGGCCCTGCATTGGATATCTGCATATGCCTCCCGGCGGGTGCTGCCCGGCTGGGGCTGCCTGCGAATGCTTCCCTGCGCGGCGGGCGCTTCTCTGTACGACTGGTGCTGCCTGCAAATGCTTCCCTGCGCGCGATTCATAGATTCCGCTCTTCGCTTTTCGCTGAGCAGCAACGACTTCCCCAGTAGCTGATCCCTGGTCCCTAACCGAGGTCCGGAGGGTAGCGACGGGGCGAGCTCGCGGCCGCAGGCCGCAATACCTGATTTCTGTGAGCACCGGCATCAGCAAGCACCCTCTCACTAACTGGAAAAAATAATTAATTCCCCGTTATCACCTAATATTTTTTTGCTATTTTTGATAGTCATTTCTCCCCGGGGGCACTTCAGATGGCATCTTGCGGAGATTGTGGCTCTGGTTTACTCCCTTGTCGTCTCTAAATGTGACTGACGGGGCATTCGCCTACCGGACATGAAGGTATTTAATGCTTTTTTTTCAAGACCAGCTGAGACAGATGTTATGACGGAGGTAAGATTATTTCGCTTTTTTCACCGTGACAAGTGGAGAATTGGTATGCGCTACTCTTACAATCCACAATTAAACTCGCTTGTCAGGCAGGTAACCGGAGCCAGATACTCCGGTACGGAAAAATGCTGGTATATCGATAACGATCCGGCA
>SLNP01000007.1 GCA_007132995.1 Bacteroidales bacterium
GCAGTTACAAATTGCAGCTGTTAAAGCGTCGGCTGTTTGAGCATGCAGAGCATGCGAGTTCCGACGCGGACGGCTTCACTATAAAACCGATCCCCAAACTCACTGCAGGCCTTGAGTTTTTTTGCTTCCGTTTGGTCGCGAGCTCCCCCGGCTTCGCCGACCTCGGTTGGTCACCTTTTTTTGGTCAGGCAAAAAAAGGTGAGGGAGAAATGTTGGTCAAGCAAAGATGGGAAGCCGAAATTTGGGTAAGGCCAAAAGTTGAGAGAAAAAACTTTTGGTCAAGCAAAAAGTTGAGAGAGAGCTTTTGGCCCGTCAAAAAAGTTAGAAATCAGTACTTTGGATCAAATCACATGCATCAGGAGGCATCCAATGAGCATCCTTCCCCTCCCATTTTACATTGCAACCTATAGGATTGGTAACCGGTACCGAGACCGGTCTGCCAGATGTGGCCTCTTCAAGAGACCTGTCAAGATCAAAAACTGTGGCTTTGGTAGCATCTCTGGGGTTGTCGACCCCCCTGCCTGTATAGATAAGCTTTCGCTCTTTGTCAAACAGATAGAAGTGTGGTGTGCGCAGCGCACCATACGACATCGCAACGCTCTGCTCCTGATCGTAAAGATAGAGCCATGGGAAGTTGTACTGCTCCATACGCTTTACCATGTTGGGAAAGCTGTCTTCAGGGTAGGTCCTCTCACTGTTGGAGTTTATGCCTGCAAACCTTACCCCGAGGGGGGCGAATCTCTCTGCCGTAGCCCTTGTAGATTCGTCGGAACCCACAACATAGGGACAGTGGTTACAGGTAAAGAATATAATCAGAAAGGGGTCGTTCTCAAAATCACTTAACGAATAGATATTTCCATCTGTTGCGGGAAGCCGGAACCATGGTGCCTCTTCTCCTGTCTGAAGTGTGAATGCCATAATCTCTCCTCTCTATTGGTATACTGCAATATAGGTATAATATGTCAATTGTATGAATATTCTCCCTTAAACCATGGGTGTGATGCATGTACCATATTATATCTGTTTAGCCGCACTTGCATGACCTTCCGAAGAGCCGGTAGCGGTTAAAGGCTATAGCACTGTAAAGATAGTCTCTGATAAAACGGGGCACTACCCGCAACAGCTGAAACAGACGCCATCTGCCGCCCACCAGAGCGAAGGCCTTCAAAATGGCATCTGACCTGATGTAGCAGTCAGATCCGTCCATAAGTATAACGCTGTCGGTATCAGCCTGCAGGCCACAGCGCGCTATAAGCCCTTCTGCCCTTTCAGAGCGTAGTGGCAGAGCCTCTATTCTTCCATGCCTGTCGATACGCTGCAGGAAACGCTCTACCCTTCTGCAAAGATTGCAGCAGTCATCATAAATCAATATGGCACCGCTCTCACCCATACTATTTAAACAACGGTATATGGTATACTGTTTAAAGGCATTTTTTTACACCTGACCTGTAGTGTCTTGCTGCGCCTCACCCCCCCCCCTCAACCATTTACCTCTGCACCTTATATGGCAGTGTGAGTAGTTCGCACCAAAACGGGGGCAATCGGGCATTGAGGCTACAGAGGCAGCTTCTGCACTAAGGGGCCGCACCCTGCCAACTGCCACAAATGACCGGAAGGCTCAATCTATTTGTCAATTACATAAAAATCATATATTTGTATTAATCGATATCTGCGAGTCTCTGTAGGACTCCCTCAAAACCGGCCGGGACTGTTTTTGCCCGCCTTCCGGACACTTCAAGTGCAGCAGTTATAATAATAGCCTTATATAACCACAGATATGCAGAGTTCAGAAGAGATACAGGAAAAGTCACCCGACACCGGAAGAGAGGCCAGACCGTCAGGCACTGTTTATCATACAGGCATAGATATAGGCTCTATATCGGTAAACATTGTGCTTCTTGATGAAAACAGCGAGTTGGTTTACGAGAAGTATCACTACTGTTCGGGCAGGCCATTTGTCGCCCTGAGGGATGGCATCACTGAGCTTCTCTCCTCATTCCCGGGTGCACTGAGCGGGCAGCTTGCATATACCGGTACGGGGGGCGAGACTGCTGCGCAGCTTACCGGTGGTTCCTTCGTTAATGAGATTATAGCCCAGTCGACAGCTGCCGCCACGCTATATCCCGATGCACATACAATAATCGAGATGGGTGGCGAAGATTCAAAACTTATCTTCATGGAAGATGGGAGCGGAAGGGGGGCGTCCCGTCTCTCCGATTTCGAGATGAACGCCCTTTGTGCCGCCGGCACCGGCTCATTCCTCGACCAGCAGGCTAACCGTATAGGGGTAAGGATAGAGGAGGAGTTTGGCGAACTGGCCCTTCAGTCGACAGCGCCTCCACGCATTGCGGGCCGCTGCAGTGTATTTGCCAAAAGCGATATGATTCACCTGCAGCAGATAGCAACCCCTCTGAGCGATATAGTGGCCGGCCTCTGCTACGCCGTGGCCCGCAACCTCAGGAGTACTCTGGGAAGGGGCAAAAAGATCACCCCTCCGGTACTCTTCTGTGGCGGTGTAGCGGCCAACAAGGGAATGGTACGCGCATTCCGCGACATACTGAATCTCGATGGAGATCAGCTTATCATACCGCCGCACCACGCATCGATGGGAGCCCTTGGCGCGATATATCACACCCTCAACAACGGCTCAGGCGGCGCTAATTTCCGGGGCCTGGAAGCACTCTCACAACATATCAGAGGAAGGGTTGGCAGGGATGTCTCTCTGGAGCCCCTCATACCATCTGAAGCTGCAATTATAAAGGATGTTTCACCTGCCCGTGGGGGTGAACAGAGGCTGAAGGTATCGCTGGGCCTCGATGTTGGCTCGCTTAGCACAAATATAGTGCTTATAGACAGCGATAACAGGGTTGTGGCCAGGAGGTATCTCCCCACCGCCGGCAAGCCGCTCGAAGCCATCAAGAGAGGAATAAGGGAGATCTATGCAGAGAGTGGCGACAAGGTAGAGGTTGTTGCCGCAGGAACCACAGGGTCAGGACGATACCTGACAGGCGATTTTATAGGTGCAGATGCCATAAGGAATGAGATAACCGCTCAGGCTACTGCAGCCATAGCACACGACAGGTCGGTCGACACCATATTTGAAATTGGAGGCCAGGACTCGAAGTATATACGCATAGAGAACGGGGTGGTGGTCGATTTCGAGATGAACAAGGTGTGTGCGGCCGGTACCGGATCATTCCTTGAAGAGCAGGCCGAAAAGCTGGGAATAAACATAGAAGGGGAGTTTGGTGATATGGCTCTCGCCGCCGGTTCACCCGCACGACTGGGTGACAGATGTACTGTTTTTATGGAGTCTGATCTCAACTCACTGTCGCAAAAGGGCGAAAGTGTGGGGAATTTGGTTGGGGGTCTGGCCTACTCGATAGTACACAACTATCTTAATCGCGTTGTCGGTAACAAGCCGGTGGGTAACAAGATATTCTTTCAGGGTGGGGTTGCCAACAACAGGGCAGTAGTGGCTGCCTTCGAAAAGATAACAGGCAAAAAGATAACCATACCGCCCCACTTCGATGTAACCGGAGCCATAGGCGCTGCCATTATGGCCCGGGAGGCAACAGGAGAGAAAGGTAAAACCGCATTCAGGGGCTTTGAAACGGGGAACAAAGAGTACAGCTCCGACTCGTTCGTCTGCAAAAGATGCAACAACAACTGCGAGATAAGGAGAATAACCATAGAAGGCGAGGCAAAACCACTATTCTACGGGGGGCGCTGCGACCACTATGATGTAAAGGAGAGGAAAGGCAGGGGTAAAGGTATTCCAAACCTGTTCACAGAGAGGGAGACAATGATGCTCGGCGACTACCGGGAACCGGTAAAGAGTGGCAGGCCGGTAATTGGTATTCCTAAGGGGCTGACGGTTTACTACCAGCAGTTCCCCTTCTGGCGGGCATTTTTTGAAGAGGCCGGATTCGATGTTATGGTATCTTCCGACACTACCAAATCTCTTATTAACAGATCTCTCGAAACCATGGTGGCAGAGACATGCTTCCCTGTCGAGGTTATGCATGGCCATATGGCAGACCTGGCAGAGAGGGGTGCCGACTATCTCTTTGCCCCCTTCATAGTCAATATGGAGGCAGATAAGGACAACCCCACGGCAAACTGCAACTGTCCGTGGATACAGTCCTACTCAACACTGCTTAAAGCGGCTTTTGATGGAACCCCTGAAATAGCAGACCGTATAGTCTCGCCGGTTATACACTTCAGGTATAAGAAGCTGGCTGAAAGGGAGCTTAAAGATTTCATGAGAAAAAGCTTCGGAATCGACTCCTCCACCACCCTAAGGGGACTCAAAAGTGCCAGAAGGGCACAGGCAGACTTTGAGGCTGTCGTAAGAGAGAGAGGGTCTGAAGTGATGCGCACCCTGCCAACCGGCAGACAGGCGGTGGTGATACTTGGTCGTTCATACAATTCCGGCGACCCGGCTCTTAACCTCAATCTGGTAAAAAAGCTTATAAATGCCGGTGTGCTACCGATCCCCTCAGACTACCTGCCGCTGAGTGATATTGATATATCTGCCGACTACCCCAATCTATACTGGCCCAACGGCAGAAAGATAGTGGCAGGAGCCATGATAACAGCCCGCAACGACAACCTCTTTGCCATATTTACCGGTAACTTCAGATGCGGACCCGACTCGTTCCTTCAGCATTTTGTGCATAGCCAGATGAAGGGTAAACCATATCTGCACATAGAGGTCGATGAGCACAGTGCCGATGCTGGAATGATAACAAGAATAGAGGCCTTCCTCGACAGCCTAAGGGGGTACAGAAGTAACCAGGGGGCGGGTCAGGCTATTAAGAGAGAGAGAGTCGGAAGTGAGAGTAGCAAGATACCCGCCACCGGTAAAACACCGGCCGGAAGACGCACCCTCTGGTTCCCCTACATGAATGACGGAGCCTATAGTGCGGCGGCGGCATGCAGGGCTTGCGGCCTTGATGCAGCAGTTTTACCGATGCAGACCGCTACCGAACTGGAGCTGGCCAGAAGAGTAACAACCGGTACAGAGTGCTTCCCCATGATATGCACCACCGGCAGTTTCATCAGGAAACTGCTTGAGCCCGGTATCGATCCGGCCCGCATCAGCTTCTTTATGCCTGACCACAACGGCCCATGCCGTTTCGGAAAATACAACAGGCTTCAACGACAGATATTCGAACAGATGGGGTTTCCGGAGGTTGAGATAGTGAGCCCTAAGAACGACAACTCATATGCCGATATGCCTCTTGACAAACCTGTGCGGTTCCGCATGCTTGCATGGAAGGGGTTTGTCGCTACCGATATGATGAGGAAATTGCTGCAGGAGAGCCGCCCCTATGAAAAGGTACCCGGCGATGCCAACAGGGTTTACCGGCACTTTCTGGAAGAGATAGAGAAGAGCGTGGAGTCAGGAGCCCGAAAGTTGCCTGCCATACTGAAAGAGGCTGCCGCTGGTTTTGATGCCATAGCAGATCATAACGCTCAGCGGAAACCGGTTGTGGCGGTGGCGGGTGAAATATTCATGCGCGATAATCACTACTGCAGTGCCCGGCTGGTAGAGCGTCTGGAAAAGATGGGAGCCGAAACAATGATAATGCCCCTCTCAGAGTGGATGACCTACTCGACTTACCGCTACAAACGCGACAGCCGCCGTAAGGGTAACAGGAAGGGTCTGGCAAGGGCCTTCATACAGCAGTGGTCGCAAGATTATCTGGCTTCAAGGGTGGTGTCGCTTGTAAGAAAAAGGCCGGGCGACAACGGGCATATTCCAATCGGAGAGATACTCGATGCATGCGAGCCCTATATTTCGAGACACTATGATGGTGACCCGCCCCTCTCTCTGGGCAATATGGCGATTCTCAGCAAGGGGAACCTGGCAGGTGTAGCCAACATTCTGCCTTTCACCTGTATGCCGGGAACCATCATATCGGCGGTATCAGAGATTTTTCGCCGCGACCACGGTGGCATTCCCTGGATAAACATTGCCTACGACGGTCAGGAAGATACAGGCCTGGAATCAAGGCTTCAGGCCTTTATGCATCAGGTAAACCGCTATCATGAACAAAAAAGGGCGCCACTCCGCAAGCAGAAGGGCACCCTATTCAAAGTATAAGAGTATACTGTATCTGCTAGTTCATTACAAGATGGTAGATAAAGAACTCCATCATCCTGTCTCTGCCAAGGCCCACATGCCCCCTGTCAGGACCCACCTGCACCTCAAAGTGCTTTCCTGCCCTCTGCAGTGCTGTTATGAGCTGGTATGAATTTGAGATATGTACATTGTCGTCACGGGTTCCGTAAAATATCATCAGGTTACCCTCGAGATTTTCGGCATAGTTATTAACATTACCCCTGTTATAACCCTCCTCATTCTCCTCCAGGAGGCCGAAGTACCTCTCGGTATATATAGAGTCATAGTTTCTCCAGTCGGTGACGGCCGCGCTGGCCACGGCGGCGTGGAACAGATCGGGATACCTCAGCAGACACATGGCCGCCACGGTTCCCCCGTAACTGGTTCCAAACACCCCTACCCTCTCGCTGTTAAAGTAAGGCCTGTCGCCAAGCGACCTCATGCCGGCGGCGAAATCATCTATCTCTACTATGCCCAGATTACCATAGAAGGGGTCTGAGAAGGCCTTGCCGCGGCCCGAAGTGTTTCTTGCTGTAAGCTGTACCACCAGGAAACCATACTCTGTAAGAATATTGGGTCTGGTAAAGGTCTCCCTTGCACCTGAGCTGCCGGGACCACCATAAACGGTAAAGAGTACCGGATACCTTTTTGAAGGATCGAATTGAGATGGAAAATGGAGGGTGCCGTGCAGCTCGGAAACACCATCGGCTGCCATATACCTGAACTGTTCTACCTTTTTCAGGCCCAGCTCATTGAAGCGGGTCATGTCGGGCTCTCCCAGATCGGCAACCACCCTGCCCCTCATATCTACAAGGCGTGTGCGTGGTGGTGTATCATAGGTCTGGTAGGTATCGATAAAGTGCCTGTTATCGGGAGCTATCGAGACACTATGATGCCAGGCCGGATCGGTGAGTCTGGTATCGCCACTGCCATCTAGCCCCACCACATGAAGTTGCAGTTTCATATGGTTATCGCCACTGCGCGCCATATAGTAAAGCTTGTTATCACGCTCATCGATCTTCACAATACCGGCAACCTCAAAATCATGGTTTGTAAGTGCGGCATGCATGCGACCACTCATATCATAGAGATAGTAGTTACGGAACCCATTGCGCTCCGACTGCCATATAAACCTCTCCTGATCGTCGAGATATCTTCTCATCGGAGTGTTGGTGGTGTAGCTTGGCAGCCACTCCTCCCTGATAATTACCCTCACCTCTCCGGTGCGGGGATTGGCAGCACAAAACTCCATGATATTCTGCCTCCTGTTGGTACGGTGAAACAGCAGCTCTTCGCCGTTGTTACACCATGAGATAGAGTAAACATAGTGGCCGGGTACATCTCTTGTGAATGGTTCTCCACTCCTGACATCTATCTTCGTTTTGCTGTCGCTATCAAGGTCATATATATAGAGATCGACCAGCGGGTTTCTGGCACCAACCTTAACATAGGGCTCTACAGCAAGCCTGTTCTGGATATTCAGATGATTATGCAGCACATAGTAGTCATCTATTCCGGTTTCATCGAAGCGGTAATAGGCAAGCTTACTGCCATCGGGCGACCACCACATGGCGGTATTCTGACGCAGCTCTTCGCCGTAAGTCCAGGTAGCATTACCATACTTCACCCTGCTTTCCCGGCTACCCTCTGTTGTCACGGGCCGTTCATTACTGCCGTCGGGGTCGCTTATCCAGAGGTTGTTGTCTCGGTAAAATGCCTTCATGGTAAAGTCGGTCGAGAAGGTGGTTGTAAACTGCCTTGCCCTGGCAGGCCTGGGCACCCTGAACTCTTCAGGGATAGCTGAAACAGGTCGCCTTCTTTCAGGTGGCTCAGTCTCCGTAACCCTCTGGCGACGAATGTCGAAGCGGTAGGTGTCATCGCCCTCACGGTAAATAAAAGAGCGACCATCTTCGGCCCACTCCAGCAGCTGCCAGTTGGTTACCGAAAGACCTCGTGATGCGTTGAGCATCTCAACATAGCGATCATGGCCGGGCATATCGGGAAGTCTGTCCTGCGCCGCAGCGTTAATGCCAAATGCCATTATAAACAGCATTGAGAGCGCCACAACCCTGAGGCCTCTCGATAAACAGCTTGCTATCATCTTCTTAGTTTTCTGTTATGGTTATCTTTTACGGGCACTACAGCAGATATCCGGGAGCCGGCGGAGCCCATAAGCTCCGCTCTCCCGGAGAGTACTGCTATAGATCCGGTTCGCGATATAGGCCGCGCCTTGAGAGGACATGCGGCAGATTCGCCAGCCCATACACAACAACGGCCTGTACAACCGCTGTATGCTCCTGATACTCGGCAATGCTCATATCGTATGTATCGCGCTCTGTATGCCATATATCGGAGTAGCGGAAATCATATCCCTTAACATCGCCAAGAGAGAAGTTGAGTGTAGGTACACCGTTAATAGCAAACCAGGCGTGGTCAGAGCCTCCTGCCCTTGTAGGCCTGGTGGGCGGCTCACCTCTTCTCCTTCTCACCTCGAAGGGGAAGTCGGGGTTAATATCGTTAATCGGCTCGCATATAGCCTTGAAATCCTCGTACATAGCCTCAGGTACAGTTATGCCGGTTGGAACCAGAGGCCCGCCGTCGCGGTTAAAGTAGTTCGATATATTTGGCAGTTTGTCCATATTGCTATGCACCCAGTGCCTCGACCCCAGCAGTCCGTACTCTTCGGCAGCCCACAGGGTTACCACTATACTCCTTTTGGGTCTGCCACCGGCCTCTAATATAAGCCTTGCGGACTCCATGGCGGGCGTTGTTCCGACACCACAATCGACACCACCGGTAGCGACATCGAACGCATCAAGATGGCCGCCCATCATCACATACTCATCGGGAAACTCGGTACCTCTTATTATTCCGAATACATTATGGTACTTAACAGGACCCGGCTTAAAGTGATTGCGAATATCAAACTCAAGTATAACAAGCTGCCTGTCGCGCACCTTCTGCTCTATTACGCGGTACTGGTGCTCATTAAGCTTAATGTCGGGGGTTGTTGGCAGGTTGTCGAAAAAGTCCATGTCATCAATATTACCCCTGTCATAGAGCGCTGTAATGGGTAGTCGTGAGGCCTGTATGATTCCAAGTATGCCGGCCTCGACCATCTCCCTGTAGAATAGCGCCGGTGCATCGGGCATTTCAAGAAGCTCCTGCTGCTCCCCATCAGGGTTTGCTCTGTTGGCACGGCTTATCCGGGCATTTTCGGCTGCCACTTCGGCCCTTCTTTCCAGTACTCTCTCACGATTCCGGTCGCCCCTCTCCGAGTAGTCTATCGGCCAACCGCCGTTCATCCCGGTAACAAGCACCCATGCACCTTCGAGTGTGCCCTTCATTCTATCAAACTGCGCCCTCGACTTGGGCTCCAGCACCACATGACCCCTCTGTACACCTCTGGTACCCGATGTATAGGAAGGAGTGGCGAAATGGAGTGTCATGCCATTTTGAGATAACATACGGCCCGACCAGGGGCCCCTGTTAAAGCCAACAGGCACCTCGCCCACCTCGTCAAGAACAACCTCCATGCCCCATCTGCGCATCTGCTCTGCAGCCCAGGTAACGGCATTGGCGTAGGCGTCAGATCCTGAAAGCCTGCCACCTATCCTGTTAGAGAGCACATTAAGGTGCTCCATAGTCTGATTATCGGTAGTACCGATCTCAATGATCCGCTCAACGACTCTGTCTGTCTGGGCATGAACTGCCGTCGGGATCAGCACCGCAAGAATTAGAGCGGTAAGTAAAAAATTGAATCTTTTCATCCGTATAATTTTTTTGCATAAATAACCGTTGCCACCCGCAATGCTCAAGCAGGCGAACCGCTGCAGACAGGTAGAACCGATGCCGTCAGATGCTGACCGTTTAAGGTGATTGATGTACGGGAGAGGCTTTGGTTATGGGTTTAAATTAAGGTGAATATTAACATTGCAAGCTAAGAAATAAAGAAAGCTTTTCCCACAGACATGCTATGTTTTTCAGCAACAGGAACCTTCTGACCATCTAATCGACATGCCCGCCATAAACAAACAAAGGCCTCTCTTTGTTGATATTTACGACATTATGTTGACATGCTCATAGTAAGATGATACTTTTGTGATATATGTCTAAAAACCCGAAAGAGTCGGTGTGAGGCCTGCTCTGAGGGTTGGTAAGGATAGAGGTTATATGCCAACATACAGGTTTATAAAGAGATTCACAGCAATGGCGATGGTTCTGGCACTGCTTGCCGGAACCTCGGGGTACTCCCTTATGTCGCACAGATGTGATGCCTGCGGCACCCACGACCTGATTCTACTCGCACCCCTGCAGCCCGCCCCTGCGCTGATAGATTGTAACCATGAAGTTCTTCAGAGCAGCTGTTGTGAGACAGACAGCCACTGTTCACTACCCGCTGATAATTGCGGGGAGGAGTGCTGCATATATGAGTTCCGGTTGATTACTGTAGAGCCCTGGAAAGAGGGTGCTACCCAGCTTATAGGCCTTAACCAGCCGGCACCGACCGAAACAACTGCCGGGAGCAGGCTTTCATCAGCACCAACGGCAACAAAAGTATTTTACCATAATGCAGGCAGACCGCCCGGTCTGCCCCCCTTAACGACCCTTTACTGCTCCCTTCTCTTATAGCTCCAATGGTTTTTCAGAGTGAGTAACTGCCTCTTCCGGTTTCTGATATTACCGGCATGCAGAGAGGTATGGTGTAACCAATTAAACTCTTATAAACCATGAAAAAGAGATTATCAACAGGCAAAATCGTATCCATTATGGTACTTCTGCTGCTGCCGGTGGCACATATAAACGCTCAGGGCACCATAACGGGGCGGGTATTCGATGCCGACTCAATAACCCCTCTTACAGGGGTGACAGTATACTGGTCAGAGACCACCACAGGGGCTTCAACAGATTTAGACGGAGAGTTCTCTATCAGGAGGGTAAGATCGACAAGTCAGCTTATATTCAGCTTTATAGGATACATTAGTGACACCTTAGAGGTGGCACAGGATGTTACAGAGATAACACATATAATGAGACCCCATAGCAGGGAGATCGATGAGGTGGAGGTCACCGCAAGGCATCCGGCATCACATATAAACAGGCTTGAGCCGGTGCTGACGGTAAACCTCACAAGCAGAGAGTTCATAAGGGCTGCCTGCTGTAACCTGGCGGAAAGTTTTGAGACAAATGCCTCTGTAGATGTGGTTTACAGTGACGCCGTAACAGGCGCTCAGCAGATAGAGCTGCTGGGGCTTGCCGGCAGTTATGTACAGATAATGACAGAGAACTATCCGGCAATGTACGGTCTCGCATCGCCCTATGGGCTGAGCTATGTACCCGGCCCCTGGATGGAATCTATACAGATATCGAAGGGTACATCGTCTGTAATGCACGGCTATGAGGGCATTTCGGGCCAGATAAATGTAGAGTTCAAAAAGCCGGCAGAGAGCGAAATTCTCTATGTTAACGGCTTTCTGAACGATGCCATGAGGCAGGAGATAAATCTGAACACATCGGCCATATTCAACGATCGCCTGAGCGGCATGCTGCTGTTTCACGGAGCAGCCAACAACAGGGTTATAGACCATAACCGCAACGGCTTCAGAGATGAACCCAATGCCAGGCAGTACCACCTGTTCAACAGGTGGGACTATATGACCGAAACCTTCACCTTCCGCACCGGAGTCAGGGTTATGCAGGAGGAGAGAATATCCGGCGAGACTGGCTACAACAGAGATATGGCCGACACCTTCAGTGAGGCATACGGTATAAATATAGGTACAACTCGTGCCGAGGCCTTCAGTAAGCTGGGGCTGGTCTTCCCCGCAGACAGAAGCATGACGGTAGGATGGATACAGAACTTCACCTTCCATGATCAGGATGCCCGCTTCGGTCTGCGAAGCTATATTGCAGATCAGCGTTCATACTACTCATCGCTGCTGTACCAGTGGACTCCCATGCTGAGCAGGCACACACTTCATGCAGGCCTAAGCCTCAGGCATGACCGGTTCAATGAGATGACCGACGACAGCCCTTCCGATCGCACCGAGCAGATACCGGGAGCATTTCTGCAGTACACCTACAACGACACCGCGAGTGTAACCGTTATGGCCGGAATAAGGGTTGACAACCACAATCTCTACGGAACCTTTATTACACCAAGGGCTAATCTGAGGTATAATATAGGCAGTAATACAACATTAAGGGCGTCTGCTGGCAAAGGATTCAGAACCCCCTCTGTGATGGCAGAGCACTTCTACCTGCTTGCCAGCAGCCGGTCCATAGATATAGCTGATGATCTGAGGGCAGAAGAGGCTCTGACCGCAGGGCTCAATATTACACATTACCAGATGATAAGCGGAAGGGAGATGCGATTGTCGGCAGAGTACTACAGAACAACCTTTCAAAATCAGATAGTGACCGATCTCGATGCCTCTTTCAGTGAGGTGAGCTTTTATAATCTCGACGGTCAGTCATTCTCAAATGTTCTTCATCTTGAGGCTCAGTGGGCCCCGGTAGAGGGACTTGATGTTCTGGCAGCATGGAGGCTCAACGATGTCAGAGCTACCATAGGAGGAGAGCTGCGAGAGAAGCCCCTGGCAAGCAGATACAAGGGGCTGCTGACAATCTCCTGGCTCAACAGGATGCGCAGATGGCAATATGACTACACCATACAGCTCAACGGCCCCGGAAGAATACCTGACACTCAGGGGCTACCCGACCACTACAATCCCGGAGAGAGGTTTGGAGCCTTCACAGTTATGAATGCCCACATAACCAGATTTTTCAGGCAGTGGGAGCTCTATGTGGGGGTAGAGAACCTTCTCGACTTCAAACAACCGCATCCCATAATCGGAGCCGAAGACCCCTTTGGTCCGAACTTCGACGGAACACTTATTTGGGGCCCTGTAATGGGAAGAAAAATATATGGCGGATTCCGCTTCGCAATAAACAGACCGCAATAGAAGAGTAAAGAGAGCAGACCCCGCATGGGGTCATATTGTAAACTGAAAAACAGAGAGTCATGAAAAGTAGAGTATCAACTATCTTAATGAGTGCCTCCGTGCTGCTGATTATTGTAGCGCTGCCACAGTGTGCTGTGGCATCGCAGGGAGAAGAGCAGCAGCGCATAAGAAGAGCCAACGACACTATCAGGTTTGAGGTCTCAATGACCTGTCAGAACTGTGTCAAGTCGGTTATGGAGAACATTCCCAGAGAGAGGGGTGTACGCGATGTACGGCCCGACCTGGAGAGCAAAACCGTTCTGGTCGTTTTCCGCCGTAACAGAAACAGCAGCGAGAGGCTTATAAAGAGCTTCGAGCGTCTCGGATTTACTGCCAAAGTACAGGAAGAGAAGAAGAAAGATGACGACGGGAAATAGAGGTTCCCGTGCCGGAGATGGCTACTTCCCGAAATGTATAAGCCCGGCCTGCGAAGCTTCTATCTCCGGGTCAGGGCAGAGGCGACAGAGGCGGCAAGCTCTGTAGCGCCCACCCCCCTTACTGAAGAGGCAACCTCTCCGGCACGCTCCTCTATAATCTCTGTACCCGTATTACCTATGCTGCCCAGGTGGCTGTAGTTTTCCGGTGTAGTAGCCCTGAAGCTCTTCTTGCCTGCCGATGCGGCTACCTGCCTGTAGGCCTCCCTGAAGGGGTATCCCTCTTCCACAAGACGGTTGGCCTCTTCTGCAGCAAAAATCTGGTTATAGCTATCATCTATAATCTCCTCGCGTACCTCTATGTTGGCAATCATCTGCTCCGTTATTGCCGTAAGCGACCTAACCTCGCCGAAGGCAGGGAATATAAGCTCTTTCAAAACCTGATAGTCGCGGTTATAGCCCGAGGGAAGGTTGGTTATGAGCATAGAGACTGAAGCTGGGAGCGATCTCACCACATTGGCCCTGGCGCGGACAATCTCAAAAACATCGGGGTTTCTCTTTTGAGGCATGATCGATGATCCGGTAGTAAACCGGTCAGCAATTCTTATAAAGCGGAATTCAGATGCTGCAAAGAGAATAACATCACCGGCCAGACGACTCAGGGTTGTAGCTGCCGAGGCCAGTGCATCGGCAACCCTCTTGTCTGTCTTTCCCCGCCTGAGCTGTATAAACAGCGAATTGACAACCTCCCTGTCAAAGTCCAGCAACCTTGTAACAACCTCCCTCTTCAATGGCATTGTGGTGCCATAGCCTGCTGCCGTACCGGCCGGTGAACGATTAACGGCGGTATAGGCAGATGCTGCCTCCTCCATGTCTTCGAGCAGCGACTCGGCCCATGAGCCAAACCAGAGGCCGAACGATGAGGGCATAGCAGGCTGAAGATGAGTATAACCGGGCATCATTACAGAGCTATATCGGAACGATAACTGCGCCATGCTCTTCAGCAGGCTGTGCAGCACCTTGATGGTAGAGGCGAGTTCATACCTGTAGTAGAGCGACAAGGCTGTAAGAACCTGGTCGTTGCGTGAGCGTCCGGCATGTATCTTTTTTCCGGTATCGCCTGTAAGCTCTACAAGGCGCCCCTCAATGGCACTATGAATATCTTCATGCCCACGAAGTGAGGGTGCCCCCTCACTCTCTATTGTCGACAACATACCCTCAAGCGCCTTTAGCAGAGTGGCACACTCACCTCTCTCTATTATTCCCGACTCATAGAGCATCACCGAATGTGCCATTGATCCGGTTACATCCCACCGGGCAAGCTCTCTGTCAAGAACCCTGTCTCTGGCAGCAGTAAAATCGATAACCCCCTGATCGCTGTTGCCACCCTTATCCCACAGCATTTTGCGATCTCCGCCCTCTACGGGGTCAAGGTCGCCATTACCATCTCTTTTCATAAGCTCCTCCCGTTTCGTGTCCGTTTAGCCACTATGGCCCTGTGGGCCATCAATCTTATAGAATTTATCCTGATAAACCCCTTGCTGTCGGTCTGGTCAAAACCGCCCTCTATGTCCATACTCGAAAGCTCCATATCGTAGAGTGATGATGGAGACTCCCTCCCTTCAACCATTATATTGCCCTTGTAGAGGGCGAGGTTCACCCTCCCGTCTATCATCTCCTGGCTTTTGTCAATAGCTGCCTGAAGAAACTCCATCTCCGGACTGAACCAAAATCCGTTATATACCAACTCACTAAATAGCGGTGCCAGCATATTACGCAGCTTCAGAACCTCACGATCCATCGCAACCCCCTCAATATCCTGATGGGCAGCCATAAGAACGGTTGCACCGGGTGTCTCATATATGCCCCTCGATTTAATACCTACAAACCTGTTCTCAACCATATCAAGCAGCCCTATGCCATTGGCTGCGCCCAACTCATTAAGGTAGAGGAACAGCTGCAGCGGATCGGTAACGGTGTGTCCGGTATCGCGGTTTATAACCCTTACAGGGTCGCCATCAATAAACTCTATGGTGATGTGAACCGGCTTATCGGGTGCGTCAAGCGGGCTCACTATCTTGGCCAGGATCTCTCTGCCTGCCGCATAGGCAGGATCTTCAAGAACCCCGGCCTCATGGCTTATATGCATCAGGTTGTCATCTTCGCTGTAGGGTTTGGAGCCCGATGCCTTAACCGGAATATTGTGCTCTTCGGCATATTGCAGCAGATCGGGCCTGCCCCTGAAGCGTGAGAGAAACTCACTCTCTTTCCAGGGAGCCAATATCTTTATTGATGGGTTAAGGGCGTAGTAGGCGAGTTCGAACCGCACCTGGTCGTTTCCCTTGCCGGTGGCACCGTGAGAGACAAACTCAGCACCCTCACTTTCGGCAGCCATTATCTGGCCCTTGGCGATAACCGGTCTTGCCAGTGCGGTTCCAAGCATATAGCGCCCCTCATAAACGGCGTTGGCCCTTATAGCGCGGAAAATGTAGTCAGTTACAAACTCCTTTTTCAGGTCATCGATTATCACCTTCTCTGCACCAATGGCAAGCGCCTTGCTTTTTACATCATCGTAATCATCAGCCTGGCCAACATCGGCTATGTAAGCTATTACAGAGTAGCCCTTGTTTACAAGCCACTTCAATATTACCGATGTATCAAGCCCTCCGCTATATGCGAGCACCACTTTACCATTACTACTATTACTACTGCTCTTTTCGTTTTTAGTTACACTACTCATCTTTTTTACTCCTTCTCTTTTTGTTTTGTATAGTATTATTTCGCTATTAATATGCCTGTGCTCCGATAGTCCGGCCCGATATCTCAAAACCAGTATAATTATTCATTTTTTCGGGTAAGTAACAGCCGATAAGCTATTTACCGCGATCTTACCAAAACAGACCGAAGTGCTAATTACCGGATAAATGAAGTGTGGTCACGGCACAGGGGCCGTCATACGGGGGGGCAACAGAAGAGCGTAAGAAAAAGCTCATCTCTAACCGGAATTGGCCGGCGATAATTACCGGTCGCTGCTACGGGGGAACATCTCTGAGATGAACCGGGCCGCTGCCGGCAGCTCTACATCTTCATGTGCTACTGCCAGTATGGTGTCGTCGCCTGCCACGGTAGCGGCTATAAACCGATTCTCGCTCCGGTCTATAATTGAGGCAACTCCGGCGGCAAATCCGGGCATTGTTCTTATAACAATGAGTTGCCGCACAGGGGAAACCGATATAACGGCAGTACGATACGGATCGGCCGACTCATGGGCCGCTATCCTTCCTCCCTTAACAACCCTGTAGCGGGGCGCTTCGCTACCCTCCGATAAACGGGCTATACCGATCTGCCTTAAGTCGCGGGAAAGGGTCGCCTGTGTGATCCTTATCCCGCGCTCACCGAGTTTTGCAAGCAGCTGTTGCTGAGAGGATATTCGCGTTCCTGTAACAATACTCTCTATCAGCTTCAGTCTCTCATTTCGTCTCATCAATGTATTTTTATTCCTTATGGCTGCAAATATATACAAAATTCTTTTCCGAATTAAGCGATATGTCTTTTTTCTGTTACACTATTGAGCGGTCAGGGGCAGTGCCCCCGAATCATGATATTTAAACCCGGATTCCGGGCAACTTTAATCGGGCACAACAGGGTGGGCCAGCCTTTGGCAGGCGGTTGAGGTCGCCCGACAGAGCTGCTTCATCTCAGTGAAGTTGAGCTGCCTGCGGCTCAGAGGGGTGAGCCGACAGAGATGCTTCATCTCAGTGAAGTTGAGCCGCCCCCGGCCAGGAAGCAAATAAATAGCCTATATTTGGGAGATAGTAAACTAAATTCCTCTTTAACCATGATAAGAACCCTGGCAACATCTCTGCTGCTGCTTGTTTTAGCACAGGCTTCAGCTCAGAAGGATACCCTTCAGATAAGCGATTTCGGTCGCTTCAGAACAGTACGGGCAGATATCTCCGATAACGGTAATATAGTAGCGTATGTCTACTCAACACCCCGTGCCAATGACACAATGCATATAAATAACATTGCCACCGGAAAGGTCGATACCATTCCGCTGGCGAGCAGGCCACTTATATCTGATGACGAAGCCTGGATCGCATACCGCCTCTACCCGACCTTCAGCAGCCAGCAGAGGCTTCGCAGGGAGCGCAAACCGGTGGTATGGAAAGCGGTGCTTAAAAGCCTTACAGGTGATGAGAAGCAGGTGATAGACAATGCCTACAACATGGAGTTCTCCAAGGGCTCAGGCTGGCTTGCCGTACAGCTCAACAGGCCGGACGAAAGGTCTCAGTCGGGCGGCCGCGACCTGCTGATGATAAATCTTGGCAGTGGCAAAATTACCCGCATAGGGAGCGTAGGCTCATACAGCTTCAATAAAGATGGAACCTCTATGGCATATACCATAGAGGCTGCCGACACTGTTGGCAACGGATTGATTCTTATGGATCTTACCACCGGAATAACCACGCCTCTTGACACCGAGAGGGCTATATACAGCAGGTTAACATGGAACGAGGAGGGAACCGCAGTGGCAGCACTCAAAGGGAGCGTACCCGACGGGAAGGTCTGGCGCGAGAACACCATTATAGCCTTTTACATAGAGAGAAGGGGTATGACACAATTCTCATACGATCCGCGCGAAGATGACTCGTTCCCCGGTGAGTATGTGATAAGTGAAAACGGGACTATCTCTTTCAGTGAAGATCTCGACAGGCTCTTCTTCGGAATAAGAGCTCAGGAGGATAAACCGGAAGAGCGTGCACCGGACGACCCGGCACCCAATGTAGATGTATGGCACTGGGACGACGACCGCATACAGGCACAGCAGATGGTTCATGCCTCCAGAGACAGGAATTTCACCTTTCTGTCGGGGGTAAGCCGCAACAGCAACAATTTTATAGCTATCTCTGACAGCAGCATGAGGCACACAATGCTTACCCGTGACGGCAAATGGGTAGTCGGAAGGGATGACAGGGAGTATATATCTGACTGGAAAGAGCCACGCTCAGACTACTACAGGGTTAATGCATCTACCGGCGAAAGGAAACTGATTATAGAGGCCCACAACAGGAACCTTGGCCTCTCGCCCGACAGCAGATATCTGCTGCTCTGGAAAGAGGGAGATATATGGGCTTATGATATCCCTGCCGGCACAATGACCAATATTACCGAATCTTCGCCGGTATCTTTTGTAAATGAGCAGTTTGACAGACCCGGAGAGAAGCCTCCCTACGGAATAGCAGGATGGACAAAAGATGGCAGGCACCTGATTGTAAATGGCCGATACGACCTGTGGCAAATACCGCTCGACGGCAGAGAGGGGCGTAACATCACAAACAGCTACGGTGATGAGAATGAGATACGCTTCCGCTATGTACGGACAGACCGCGAAGAGAGGTTCATAGATATGGGCAGCCCACTGCTGCTTTCGGCCTTCGGACAATGGACTAAAAAGGCCGGATTCTCAAGACTTGAAAGGGGAAGGCTGACAAGCCTGATTTATGAGGATCGCCATTTTGGTTCGCCCGTAAAACCTGAAAATGCCGATAAATTCATGCTTACCATAGAGTCTCCGTCAGAATTTCCGGACTTTCACATTACCGACCTCAATTTCGAGGAGCGGCGGCAGATAACCGATGCCAACCCCTTTATTGACCAGTACCACTGGTACAGCAACAGGCTTATTGAGTACACCAACAAAGATGGGGAGCGGCTGCAGGGGGTGCTGATGGTGCCTGACAGCTACAGCCCCGGCGACAAGTTGCCTATGCTGGTAAGTTTCTACGAAAAGCTGTCACACAACCTGAACCGCTGGTCGAGGGTTATATCGCGCGACACCCCGATGTTTCCCAATTATGCCAGCAGAGGATACCTTGTGCTTCTTCCCGATGTACATTTCCGGACACGCACCACACACTCAGATATGCTTGAGTCTGTCACCGCGGCCGTAGAGAAGGTTAATGAGCTGGGGTATGTTGACATGGACAGGGTGGGACTTCACGGTCACAGCTTCAGCGGCCAGGGTGGCAACTACATGGTTACCCGTACAGACCTCTTTGCCGCCGCCGTTCTGGGAGCAGGAGCCTCAAATCTTGTAAGTGACTTTAATCAGCTATGGAAATCGTCCGGAACAAACCAGCACCGCTATAACCATTTCGGACAGGGCAGGTTCGGCACCAACCCGTGGGATGACCTTGACCTCTACATAAAGCAGTCGGCCGTTTTTCATGCTCCGCAGATGAACACACCGCTGCTGCTGTTGCACGGCACCGATGACGGATCGGTAGAGTGGCTTCAGGCGGTCGAGTTCTATAATGCACTCAGGTTTAACCGCAAAAATGTGATTCTGCTCTCATATCCGGGCGAGGGACACCACCTCTCCAGATATGAAAATCAGGTTGACTTCCAGAACCGGATGGAGCAGTTTTTCGATCACTACCTGATGGGAAGAGAGGCTCCGTCATGGATGGTGAATGGCGTCCCCTTCCTGCAGAAAGGGAGGTGAAAGCCACGACCCGCGCTTAGGCGTGCAGTGCCGGCGCCCTCTCTTAGTTCAGGGCCGGCAGGGCACTGCAGGTGAATTCTGTTAACTAAGGGTTTATGAGGCGGGGTGACCGGTCAGGTGCCGGAACACCTCCTCGAGCGAGCTGCGGTGCTGTCTTAAAGATATCACCTTAAGCGAGTTGCTTACAGCCCATGTAAAAAGGGCCGGGCGTATATCACTGCCATCGGCAGAGGTTAGCAGGAACTCGCCGCTGCCGCCATCAATTACTGCCGACACACCGGGAAGCTCCTCAAGCATGGCGGTGGTGACATCTCCTTCAAACTCTACTGCCACTGTCGCTCCACCTCCGCTCAGCAGCGTCGATATGGCCTCTGTTGTATCATCTGCAACGATAGAGCCGCGGTCTATTATTATGACCCTGTCGCAGATTGCCTCTACCTCCTGCATTATATGGGTTGAGATCATAATGGTCTTCTCTTCCCCTGCCTCTGAGATAAGATTCCGTATCTCAACAATCTGATTGGGATCGAGGCCTGTAGTAGCCTCGTCCAGTATAAGAAGATCGGGGTCATGAATAAGGGCCTGGGCAAGGCCCACCCGCTGCCTGTAACCCTTTGAGAGCTCTCCTATCTTTTTGCCTATCTCCGGCATAAGCCCTGTTACCTCCGCTATCCTCTCCACGGCTCCTGATCGCTCACGCCGTGGCATATAGAATGAGGCCGCAAAATTGAGATACTCCCTGACATACATATCGGGATAGAGCGGATTGTTTTCTGGAAGGTAGCCTACGCGGCGCTTAAGCTCCCTGTTGTCGGGCCCAACGACGACACCATCAACAAGTACACGACCTGCCGAGGCGGGGATATAGCCGGTAATAATCTTCATCATGGTAGACTTACCTGCACCATTAGGGCCAAGAAAGCCGGTAATGGTTCCCGGCTCAATGGTAAAAGATACCGATTTCAGCGCATACTGTGCGCCATATATCTTATCAACACTCTCTGCTACAATTGCCATAAACGATCTTTTCTTCTTCCTGCCACTATCATCCTGCAGTAAGGGATGCCAATATAAAAAAAAAGTACTCTCCCTCTACACATTAACCATTATGAGATAGCGATAGTGATGGCTGCAGGTGGCGGCCCTCAATACAGATAGACCAATATCAGAGGCGATTGATGGCTGCAGGTGGCGGCCCTCAATGCAGATAGACCAATATCAGAAGCGATTGATGGCTGCAGGTGGCGGCCCTCAATGCATATCGACTAATTTCAGATGCGACAGATCGCTGCCGGCAACCAATTAGCCAATGGGCAAGAGCACAAGAGAAAGCAAGGCGCCGGAGAGGCACACCCAATAAGCAGGGCCACCGACAGGCGGGAACCACATAGAGAGGCAGTAAGCATCGTTGTACTCGCATCTCCATGACCCTGAAGCGGGCGAAGACCAGCACCGCAAGGGCAGGCAACCCAACGGGAAAACCGGAAGATAAAGCTATGCAGAGGGATTAACCCTTGGCAAAGGCGAAACCTCCACTCACAGATGAGGAGAGCGGATTAACGCAACAGACAGGTATTTTACTGCTGTTGGCAATTATATATTGCTCTGTCGTTCCCATGGCCGCCATAGAGAGACCCCTTTTGGTGACAATAACGATCATATCGGCATTTATTGACTGTGCATACTCGATGGTCTGCTTGCCGAGATCGCCTCTGGGCAACTCATGTATCTCGTAATCGATATTATTCTGTGCAAAGAGCTTGGCCGCGAAGGTGAGATTGATATTGAGTTTTTTGCGCAGGCTCTTGTCGCTTGCCTCTTGCTTAATGATATGTATTTTGGAGTCAAAGTATTTACCCATAAAGATAGCCATATTGACCTTCTGCTTGTTCTCGGAGCGGAAGTTGACAGAGAAGACAATATTGTTAACCTTCTCATCATAAGCCGGCTTATCCTGAACAACAATAAAGGGCACATTAGACTTGAGAATAACCTTGAGGGCCCAGCTGCCGGTCAGCTTCTGCATACCCCTTACCCCATGGGTACCCATAATAACCATACTCGCCTCGTGCTCATCGGCAAAATCACCTATCTCGGCAAATATCTTGCCCCTTGCAATCCTGAAGGTGATATCGAGACCGCTATCCTTAGAGGTCTTCTCTGCCAGAGCCTTCAGCTTCTCTTTCCTGGCGTTCACTACACCGGGCGACTCGTTCTTGTCAATAACATGCAGAAGGATAATGTCTTCATTAACCGTTCTGGCTATCTTAATTGCATGCTCAAGGGCATAACCGGATATCTCCGTGAAATCCCATGTTACAACAATAGGGTTGGTTTTGTTCATGACCTTTACATTTTTGAATATACAGATATAACAGAGTCCCCAATCAGAGGCTTTCAGATGTAAAGATATTAGTTTTTTGGTTTCGTTGAAAAATAATCACCTCAAAATGTAACAACTGATGGTCTGAGAGGCTGCACAGAGCGCCCCGAAAAGCCGTTAATTGCAAAACAGGGCAACGACAGGTGACAATCGGACGGGGTAAAAGAGAGTTTCCCGCCGCTACCTTCGTCTCTGAGGTAACATTTTCCTATTTTTGCAGTGCGGCAGACGGCCCGCAGCCTCATTCACTCTTTAATGTAAGATCCATTAAAGGGGTGAAGCCGGCAAAAAGGGTCAATAGCAGGGGTGGGCTGCACCACAAGAGCGCTATGTGGTTCCACCGGAATTATAACAGAGGTCTGTAAAAGCCCCTCTTATGGCTGCTACGGCCGGATAGGAAGTCTGCCCGCCTGAAAGAAAATAGTGTAATGGCGCCGGGCGAAACATGGTTTGCCATGCCCGGGGAAAAAGTGATTTGAGATGAGACGATTTAAGGTTAAAGAGGTGTTGAGTGAGACCGCCCCCGGTACCGAAATGGTGGTTAAGGGGTGGGTAAGAACCCACAGGGGAAACAGGAATATATCATTCATAGCCCTTAACGATGGATCAACAATTGCCAACCTGCAGATAGTTGCAGATGCCGCGAAGTTCGATGAGAATCTGCTGAAGAAGATAACCACCGGTGCCGCCATTAGCGCCTCCGGCACTCTTGCCGAATCGCAGGGCAAGGGACAGAGGGTAGAGCTGCAGGCTGAAGAGATAACAGTATACGGTGAGGCCGACCCTAACAGCTATCCGCTGCAGAAGAAGGGTCACTCTATGGAGTTTCTGAGAGAGATTGCGCACCTGCGTTTCCGCACCAACACCTTTGGTGCCATATTCAGAATACGGCATGCCATGGCCTATGCGATACACAAGTACTACAACGACAGGGGGTTTTACTATCTCCACACCCCTATTGTAACAGGCAGTGATTGTGAGGGCGCAGGTGAGATGTTCAGGGTCACCACCTTCAACCCCGACAACATTCCGCGTAACCCCAACGGGACCGTAAATTACAAAATGGACTTCTTCGGGCGCGAGACAAACCTGACCGTATCGGGGCAGCTGGAGGGAGAGCTGGGAGCTCTGGCCCTCGGCGAAATATACACCTTCGGCCCCACCTTCAGGGCTGAAAACTCCAACACCCCCCGGCATCTGGCAGAGTTCTGGATGATAGAGCCCGAGATGGCGTTCTACGACGACAATGACAATATGGATCTGGCTGAAGATTTCCTGAAATACCTTATAAGGTATGCTCTCGAAAACTGCGAAGAAGATCTGGAGTTCCTCAACAACATGATCGACAAAGGTCTCAGGGAGCGTCTCAGAGATGTTGCAGAGAGCGAATTTGTTCGGATAACATATACAGAAGCCATTGAGATACTCACCAAGGCGGGAGTTAAATGGGAGTTCCCTGTTGAGTGGGGCAGAGACCTGCAGGCAGAGCATGAGCGCTACCTTGTAGAGAAGCATTTCAAAAAGCCGGTAATACTCAGAGACTACCCAAAAGATATCAAGGCCTTCTACATGAAGCTCAACGACGATGGGAAAACCGTACGGGCAATGGATGTACTATTCCCCCAGATAGGCGAAATCATTGGCGGATCGCAGCGTGAAGAGATTTATGAGAGGCTGAAGGGCCGGATAAACGAGATGGGGCTGCAGGAGCAGGATTTCTGGTGGTACCTTGAAACAAGGCGGTTTGGCACCGCGCCTCACAGCGGCTTCGGGCTGGGGTTTGAAAGGCTTATGCTCTTTATAACCGGCATGAGCAATATCAGAGATGTCATCCCCTTTCCCCGAACCCCCAAAAGTGCAGAGTTTTAACCGCCGGCGGCACAACAGTGACAACCTCAGCCCGTTATATAGATAGAGACCCTTTTGCAGAAAGGCATTAATCTCAACTAATAACCATAGCACGGCTGCCAATAGAGGAAAAACCGGTAACTTTGAACCATGTTAAACCAGAAACTTCAACAGAAACTGCTTCAGAAGCTCTCTCCGCAGCAGATCCAGATGATCAAGCTGTTAGAGGTGCCGGCCGTTCTGCTCGAACAGCGGGTTAAGAGAGAGTTGGAAGAGAACCCTGCCCTTGAGGAGGGAGCAGAAAGTCTGGCTGAAGAGGGCGGTAGCGATGAGGATACCGGCAATGAGTCTGAAGAGAACGACAGTGATGAGTTCTCGATAGACGATTACCTCAACGACGAGGATATACCCGACTACAAACTGCAGGCCAACAACTACAGCAAAGACGACAAGCAGAGAAGCGAGATTCCCTTCTCTGCCGGTTCATCTTTCCACGAACACCTCACCAGGCAGATGGGCCTCACCAATCTTGACGACCGGCAGAAGCTGCTTGGCGAGTATATAATCGGCAACATTGACGAAGACGGATATCTCAGAAGGGAAGTATCGAGCATATCGGACGATCTGGCCTTCCTTCAGAATATAGAGGCAGACGAAAAAGAGCTTGAAGAGGTTCTCGGTGCAATACAGGAGCTGGACCCGGCAGGGATAGGTGCACGCACACTTCAGGAGTGCCTTCTTCTGCAGATAACACGCAGGGAGGAGAGTACAGAGAGCATCGATGTGGCAACCACAATACTCTCCGACTGGTTTGAAGAGTTCACCAAGAGGCATTATGACAGGATTATGCAGCGGCTGAACATAGATGAGGCCACGCTGAAATCAGCCATCGAAGAGATATTGAGGCTGAACCCCAAGCCCGGGGGGGCTCTCCACGATCCATATGACAGAACAGCACAGCAGGTAGTGCCCGACTTCCTGCTCGAACAGAACGAAGGCAGGCTGGAACTTCACCTCAACACCCGTAATCTGCCGGACCTCAAGGTCAGCAACACCTACACCAAAATGCTTGAAAAATACAGCAAAAACAGGGGTTCGGGCAAAGAGATGAGGGAAGCAGCCGCGTTTGTAAGGCAGAAGCTCGACTCGGCAAAATGGTTTATAGACGCCATAAGGCAGAGGCAAAACACCTTGCTGCTCACTATGAACGCCATTATTGAGTTTCAGAAAGAGTACTTTGCCGACGGAGACGAGATGAAGATGAGGCCCATGATACTCAAAGATATAGCCGAAATGACCGGCCTCGACATTTCTACTGTATCGAGAGTGGCCAACAGTAAATATATTCAGACCCATTTCGGCCTCTTCCCGCTCAAGTACTTTTTCAGCGAGGGGCTTCTGACCGACAAGGGAGAGGAGGTCTCTACCCGGGAAATAAAGCTGATACTTACCGAATGCATTGAGAGCGAAGACAAAACAAAACCGCTTACCGACGACAAGCTCACCGAAATATTACAGGAGAAAGGGTACCAGATAGCGAGGCGTACCGTTGCAAAATACCGTGAGCAGTTAAACATACCGGTAGCCCGACTTAGAAAAGAGATATGATTACCCAAACAGAAAACAGAGGCTGGGTCACCAGAGCCTCACAAATAGTATCGATTATCTTCAACCCTCTTCTTTTGCTCACATACGGCATGGCAATAGTACTCTTTTCGCCCGCCATCTTCTTTATTCCCCACACAGGCATCAAAACACTCCTCTTCGCAATAGTTGCCACTAACAACCTTGTTATACCGCTGCTTCTAATACTGTTCCTGAAGAACCGCAATCTCATATCATCATACAATATGGGGCAGCGGAAAGAGAGGTTGGTGCCCATGCTGGCCATAAGCCTTCTCTATCTCATAACATCGCTTATGATGATGCGTCTGAGGGTTCCTGATACCATAAAAGAATTTCTGTTTGCCGCAGCCTCCGTGGCCTTCGTCACCACGATGGTCACCTTCAGGTCCAAGATATCGATTCACTCGGCAGGCGCCGGTGCCCTGCTGGCCTCCGCAATCGTCATCTCAATCACCCTGAACACCTTTATGCTCCCCTGGATACTGGCCTCTATTCTCGTAGCCGGCGTAGTAATGTCGGCACGACTCCATCTCAACGCCCACACCCCCTCGCAGGTATATTTAGGCTTCCTTGCCGGCCTTCTGGTAATGGGCGGCGTCATGCTCATATAGGGTATATACTTACAGCCTGTTTCGGAGGAACCACAGCGCAGGTGGCAGCAAGAGTCTGATTACAGTAGGAGCCGCCGCGCAGATGGTGGCAGCGATGTGGATCAGGGAGGACCGCCGCGCAGATGGGCTCCGGAAGCCCCTATTTCGCAAGCGGCAATCGGTTTTATCAGGGCGATACCTGAGTCTCAATACCCAATGCCTCTGCCATAGATGCTATTCTTTGAAGTTCATCGGCAGGAACCTTACACAGTTTACCCCCCTCAGGGGTATCACGGTGAATCGTGTAGATCATAACCTCGCGGGGAGCTATCTCCCTGAGAGCATCGAGCCAGGCCTTTAGCTCCCTTACTGTAGTGTTATCGATCACTCTGCCCCTGAACTCGCCCCTCACAAAAAGTGTCTGTATGGTAAGATCGCCCCTGAACAGCTTCAGCAGCCTTATGGTCTCAGCTATCGAGTAGCTCCCGGCAGGCTGATTGTGGCTTTTCACTGTATCTTCAATTGCCGAGTCCAGTTTCAGCATTTTACGGTCGCACCTCATCAGGGCCTCACGAATATCAGGCCTGTTAATAGTGGTAGCATTTGAGAGTACCGCCACCGAGGCGGCCGGAGCCAGCTTGTCACGAAGCGCTATGGTGTCATCAATAACACCCGGAAAGTCGGGGTGCAGAGTAGGCTCACCATTCCCCGCAAAAGTTATGGCATCGGGAAGCACTCCATCTGCAGCCATCTTCTCAAGCGCCACCCTTAGCAGCTCCCTCACCTCCTCCCGGGCAGGTAGTGACATCCCGGTGTCATCAGCCCCTGTTAAACCACATTCGCAATAGACGCAATTGAAGTTACATACCTTCCTGTCGGCAGGAAGAAGATTTATTCCGAGTGAAACACCCAGCCTCCGGCTTGTCACCGGCCCAAACACAATCTTATCAAAAAGAAAAGTTGCCATACAGATAGAGATATCCAGTTGCCCCCCATAAAACAGAGAGATGTACTTTCCCGGCCGTTGCATCGCCGGCAGGCCGTCGCCATCCGGGCCGGAGAGGGCAGCTTCTTCCCCGGCACCCGGAGGGCAAAGTTACATTTAAACCCCGCAACATTACTGACTTCAATCAACTTATTGGCACATGATTCGCCAGCAGATTACAACTACTATATCATTGCCCGATCTGCTGTTGCCCCTTTGAATGGCCAAAGCATTATGCCACCGGGGCATTGTTGCCGGCCCTCCCTATCCGCGGTCGCCGCCTTTTGATGGCCCAAGGCAAAGTATTAAGCCCCCCGGGGCATTGTCGCCGGCTTTGATCGGCCTTAACTACGGCACTAATAATGTACCATTGCCGGCTTTGATCGGCCTTAACTACGGCCGTGATGCTGTACCACCCCCGGCTCAGTTGTCGCCGGGTCACATCGGCCTTCCGGCGACTCCTATATTAGTCTTCTTACCCTTGAGCGCCCGGTAAGCCTGAGCTCTCCCAGGTCGGCCCCCTCAATAGCCAGCAGACCCGGCCTCTTCCCCGGTTTGAAAGTGCCATACCGGCTATCAACAGCCAGCGCTTTTGCACCGTTCAGGGTGGCCCACGGTATGGTATCGGTAAGCTTAAGCCATGGGAACCGCTCCTGCAGACACTTGAGCTCATCAAGTATGCTGAGCCTGTCATTAGAGGCAAGGCTGTCACTGCCAACCAAAATTGAACAACCCTCTGACATCATAAGTTCAACAGGAGGAAGGGTATCCGATATGTAGAGATTCGATAAGGGGCAGATACACCAGTAGATATCGGATCGGAAACTGTTAAGAGCTCTTATCTCATCCCTTCCGGCAAAGGTGTTGTGAACAAGTATAAGATTACCCCTTCCCGTTATATGGTTCATGACACCTGACAGGTGGCTGCCCCGGTAGCGACCATCATCCGCAAGCTGCATCATCTCCCGCTCCTGATCAGACTCGAGGAAATGCAATGAAGTGACACCCCCCTCCCTGCTGTTACGGTAATCCTTTATCGTATCAAGAAGTTGCCGGGAGAGAGTGTAGAGCGAATGGGGCGTCAGGTAGCTTCTCATTCCAGCCTCTTCTGCAAGAGAGGCGGTCTTTACCGCCTCTGCAAATATGACAGAGGCCTCCTGCGGGTCGGGGCCAAAAACCTCTGTCATTGTAATATACTCAATACCCGATTCAGCCTTAACATTAAACGAATCTGTTCCATTCGAAATATCGGCACAGGCCACCACCCCCTCTGAGGCCATCGCGGCGTCATGCCTCACGGCAGCCTCCCTGCCCCCACCACTGCTGGCGGGGTTGTTACGCAGCGCCCTTATCGATTTTATAAATCTCATCAGCCCGGTACCCCTCTCTATCTTGCCCCTGAAGTGCGACAGCTCAAGGTGGCAATGGCTGTTGACAAACCCCGGCACAATAATTCCATTACAAAAGGTTAGTGAAGCCATCTCGGACAGACTCCCCCCGGTGTCTGCAACTGATATAATGGTACCATCGTTATCCGTGGTAACGACAGGTCTTTTAAGAAGGGTTCCATCGCCGTCAATGAGGTATTGTGCCGAGAAACGCTTCATCTCCTAACATGGATAAAGGGATCTGTCAGCTCCTCATCTTCGGAATAGGACGAAAGCTGTACCAGTCTTATATTGGTAACCTGCCCCCTCTTCTCCCATGGCAACTCCTGTCTGTCGTGGTTAAAAAGGCGGCCTCGGATAACGGGAATGGTTTCATCATCAAAATCAATGAAAATCTCGTAGTTATGGGGTTGGCCATCCCTTATAAGGGGCACCTCCTCTATAGGGATCTTAACCGTTTCATCGTCAAGATAGTCTATGAAATAGAGCGATATGCGAGGGTTAAGAGACTGGTCATCACGAAATATTGTCGCTGTCAGAGTAAGCCGGTAGAGGCCCGTTTCAGGCAGCAGCATCTCAAAAAGAACATCAAACTCCCTGTGCAGCGGCGGGAAGGTGTACAACTCCTCACCTACCCAGTAGTTGGTTCTCAGAGAGTCCTGCATCTGCATTTCAGCAACCAATCTTGACTCTTTCTCGCTGAGCTTTGCAAGAACCTCGTCATGTATGCGCTCCAGCCTGCGTGGCCTGCTGTCAAAAAAATGCCGCATGGTATTATCCAGCTGCTCTCTTGTATAGCCGTGGCCCTCAAGAACCTCATCATATATCTCAATAGAATCTTTCATTGCATGCCTCATCTGCACCTCCGGCAGAGTCATCAGCCCGTCGGCAAGATAGATATCGGCAAGTATCGGAACCAGATCGCTCCGGGGTATAAGACCTCCATTCGATTTACGGCCACCACAGCCAACCGCAGCGATCAGAAGCAGTACCATAAGCAGCAGGTTTATTACTCCCCTGCTGTATGTCGGTTCTCTTCTCATAGTTTCTGATTTTGAAGATATTTTTTTGTAAGATACCATACAGGGTACCAGGCGGCAATGTAACCTATAGAGAGAACGGTAACGGTAACCAGAAGAAAATCTCCACCCTTCATCACAACAGGATATGCATCTATAACAAGAGATTCGCTATGGAATTTGACAATACCGAATTGCTGTTGTACCAGGCATACAAGGAATCCAACCAGCAGCCCCGCCGCTGCTCCCGCAACAGATATCATCCACCCCTCATAGATGAAGATTCGCCTTATGAGTGCATTATCCGCTCCCAGGCTTCTGAGTACAGATACATCCCTCTTCTTCTCTATTATAAGCATAGTGAGCGACCCGATAATATTGAAAGATGCCACTATCAGAATAAAGGTCAGAATAATGAATATTGCCAGCCGTTCTGACTTTATAACCCTGTAAAAGAGCTCCTGCTGCTCAAAGCGATCCTGCACAAGGTACCCATCGCCAAATATCTCTCTTACATGCCGGGCGCTGCTCCTCAGATCGGCTCCTTCAGAGATAGTGATCTCTATAGAGCTGACCTCATTCTCATACTCCAGCAGATTCCTCATCAGCTCTATCGGCACAAAGAGATGCCTGGAGTCAAACTCCTGCTCTATCTCGAATATCCCGCCGGGGTTAATATACTCTCTCTTAAAGGCAGTCTCGGGGCGCATCACACTCCCCAGCCGGTTGGGCATATATATCTCCAGCAGGGTTATAAAGTTAAGCCTTATACCCAGTGAGTTTGCCAGCCCGAGCCCAATCACCGCCCTTGGTGTTCCCCGCTGGTCACGGAGAATAAACTCCCCGTCCCACATCCTGTCGCGCAATCCGGTAACCCTTACATAGTGTTCATCAACACCCCTTACGGTTCCCAGCGCCTGTCGCTCACCGTAAAGAAGCAGAGCATTCTCTTCAAGAATAAGGGCATAGCTCTCAACAAAGGGTAGTTCTGCCATCTCTTCCAGCGACATGGTATCGGGAACAAAGACCTTGCCTCTGGCCGGTGAAACCTTAATATCAGGATCGAAGGTGCCGAATATGCCGGTAACCATCTTCTCCAGCCCGTTAAAAACAGAAAGTACTATTACAAGGGCCATGGTGCCTACCATAACACCGGCAACTGAGATTGCCGAAATCACATTTATGGCGTTTCGCGACTTTTTGGCAAACAGATACCTCTTTGCTATGTAGAGCGACAACTTCATTATACCTACTTTTCTGCTGTTACAATAAGGCCGGTGCCACCTCTGTTTCTCATATAAAGGTCTGCCAGATTAAGAACAAGGGCAGGCATTATAACAACGATATAGTATAACGGTAAAAGGAGGAAGAAAATTTTCGACAGGTTGAGCATCATTACCGGATACTTCATAGATATACGCCATGAGAGAGAGCCGGCCCTCCCGTAGGTATAGGAGGCAGTCACCCTTGAGAAACCGGCAGCGGACAACATACCCTTAAGCTCATCGATATTGTATCCGTAACGCACATGCTCATCGATAAAAGAGCTCTCATCATGAGAGTGAACATCGCTCCCGCCCATATCGGAGGGAGTAGAGATAATCAGCCTGCCTCCCGGCTTCAGTGACCTGTAGAGGTTGGCTATTACACGCCTGTCGTCGCTGATATGCTCAAGCACATCTACAATAACCGCAAGGTGATATCTCTCTTTATCATTCAGGTCGAGAATGTCTGCGACCGTGCAATTGATGCGACCTCCAAGGCCACATCTTTCAAAGAATTCGCCGCAACTCTCAATATGAGATGGTTCTATATCGACCGCATCTATATGCCAGCCCTTGTGGCGCCTTGCCATATTCCAGCTGTACTGGCCAAAGCCGCAGCCTGCATCAAGAACATGGGAGCTCTTTGGCATATCAGAAGCGGCAGACGAAAGCGCCCTTCTTACATGCCATGACCTTAAGAGAAGTATATCCAGCAGCCTGTACAGCAACCGCCTCCTGGACGGAGACGACCCAACATACCGGTCAATGGTTCTCTTTATTGGATCATACCTCATATCACCTAGTCGTGAAGCAAATTGTCTATATTGTCAATATAGTCGAGGCTGTCATCGGCAAACAGAGAGAGTTCAGGTATCTTCTTCAACTGGCTGCTTACCCGGGTTCCCAGGCCATATCTGACTCTTCCTACATTATCGCGCAGCAGTGAGAGCTCACTCTCCATATCATCTGAAGGGAAGATGCTCAGGTAGACCCTTGCTATCGAGAAATCGGCACTAACCCTGACAACCGTAACCGTTATCATCTTGCCCGGCAGCAGCTCCCCTGACATAATCCTGAATATCTCCGCCAGCTCCCGTTGAAGTAGCCGCGATACCTTCTTCTGTCGTGTCGTCTCCATAGCTATAGAGTGATTTTTGATATCTGTTTTACCGGTGCATGCACTGTCACTTGCCGGCAGGTGCCGCAGCACCCACAAGCCAACACCTTAGCGGCAAAGGTACAACTTTAAGTTCAAAAGATGGGGCAGGAGAGCATGCAGGCTACCGGCAGATCAGCCTGCAGCAATAAAAATTTTATAGCTACCTTCGCTGCATAAAACAATATGCAAGAGATGGAGACAGTAGTAAGCGGAATACGATCAACAGGAAATCTGCACCTGGGCAACTACTTCGGTGCCGTAAAGAACTTTCTTAAAATGCAGAGAGAGAACAACTGCTTCTTCTTTATAGCCGACTACCACTCTCTGACCACACACCCCAAACCATCTGAGCTTCAGAGAAACATAAGGCAGGTTTTAGCTGAGTATCTGGCCTGTGGTATAGATCCTGAAATTGCCACAATATTCATTCAGAGCGATGTACCCGAAGTAACCGAACTCTACCTGTTGCTCAACATGAACGCCTATATCGGAGAACTTGAGCGAACAACCTCATTTAAGGATAAGGTTCGCAGCCAGCCCGACAACATCAATGCCGGGCTGTTGACATATCCTGTATTGATGGCCGCAGACATAATAATTCACAAGGCTACCAAGGTGCCGGTAGGAAAAGATCAGGAGCAGCATCTTGAAATGACCAGGAAATTTGCCCGTCGCTTCAACACCATGTATGGTACCGACTACTTCCCGGAGCCCGACGCCTATAATTTTGGTGAGCAACTTGTTAAGATACCCGGTCTTGACGGCACCGGTAAAATGGGCAAGAGCGAGGGCAACGGCATCTACCTCTCCGACACCCCGAAAGAGATCAGGAAAAAGGTGATGAGGGCTGTTACCGACAGCGGGCCCCAGGGCGAAAACCAGGAGATGAGCGAGCCTGTCAGAAACCTCTTCACCCTGCTCAATGTTGTCTCAGACCCCTCTGTCGTAGATAGCTTCAAAGAACAGTACAACAGAGGTACAATACGGTATGGTGATCTGAAAAAGCAACTCGCCGAAGATATCATCAGGTTCAACGAACCCGTCAGGGAGCGCATAGAGGAGATCTCGGCCGACAGCCACTACCTTAACAAGGTGGTAAAGGAGGGCGCCGCCAAAGCCAGAGAAAGCGCTGCCGCAACGATCAAAGAGGTACGCCACATTATTGGCTACCGCCCGTTTGTTTAGGGGCATGGGGAGCGGGCTGACGCCCGATGGCTCGCTGCGCTCGCCATTGTAATCAGTAATCAGTGCCGTCGGCTTACGCCTCCGGCCGGTGATCGGTATAGGTGATTGGTTGATGTATCCCGTATTGAAAGGTGCCATCATAAACAACGGTTGTAGAGACGCCCAATGTGGGCGTCTCCGCGATTATACGCAACTACCTTATAGACGGTTATTCGGTTATACGGTTATTTGATTATTCGATTATAGTTTAGGGGTTTAGAAGTTGAGGAGTTTAGAGTGCTCACTGTCGCTCGCACGCATAGAGCATAGAGCATGGGGCATGGGCATGGTTCGCTGCTGGCGCAGCTCGCAGCGGAGAGCGGAGAGAAGTGCTCGCTAACGCTCGCCGGTCGGCTGCTGCGCTGCCGCGGTAATCAGTAATCAGTAATCAGTAAAAAAAGGCGGCTGGTGCCGCCTCTGCTCGCTGTCGCTCGCA
>SLNP01000095.1 GCA_007132995.1 Bacteroidales bacterium
GGGAATAAGGTTAATCTCATACATTTGAGGCCTGTACCTCATAAGTGAACCGGTTGCGGCATCTATACCCCAGAAAAGGATATTGAAAAGGTTCAGAACCGACACCGCATTAAACTCCTGCTCTAATGTAAATGTCCGTGTTTCGTGACCCTCAAGGCGCAAGGTGATATCGGCCGATGAGAGGTTTCTCTTAACCCTCACTGTATTGGGAGTCTGGCCCCGCTCCAGACCATTGACATAGATCTGTGCCCCGGGTGGGTTCGTGATGATAGTGATACTGTCTGATGTGCCGGTAAAAATTGTAGCACAACCACCGAGCAATGGGATAGCCGCAAGGAGCAGAATTAGTTTTGAGGTTCTTTTCATAACATGTTACTATTAGGTTGTTAACTGACTTGGTCTCTCTTATGCCACCACCTTACAAATAGTACCTTCTGTGTCGGGCAAACTGTTTATCGATCTGGTCACGGGGGGCCGATGAGAGCATCACAATACCCCTGTGCTCTTCTATCCTTCTTGACAGAAGCCGCCAGGCACGGGCGTAGCTCTCTTCTTCATCTCTCGCAGAAGTGCGGGCACCAAACAGCTCATCGGCCTCATCAAAAAAGAGTATCCAGTCTCTGTTTTCGGCCCTGTCGAATAGAGCGGCAAGATTTTTCTCGGTCTCTCCAATATATTTGCTTACAACAAATGAGAGATCTATCCGGTACACATCCATTCCCGTCTCATTGGCTATTACCTGTGCTGCCAGAGTCTTGCCGGTTCCGCTGAGGCCATTCAATATCAGAAGGACTTTCTCATGGTGGAACCAACCCCGCAGGAACCCGGGAAGGCGTCGGTAGATGCCTGAGGGCGTGAGCCGGTTTACAATATCCTGCAGGGGCTGCTGCTTCTCAGCCGGCAGGCCGGGGAAGCGGGCTCCTATATTTTCAGCAAGTTCGGCCATATTCACTTATCCCGGACATTTCACACGATCATATCTGCGTGTTTAGTAAAAACAGTGGGAAGGCGGGCCTCCCGGGCCCACTGATCCTGTCAGGTCTCTTTCAGACGGGTGGCTATATCTACATTCTTGAGGTCAAGTTCAAGAGCATCCTTGTAAGTTAGCCCGCTTTCGGCTCTCTTCGCGTATATAAGGCCGGATACAACATTCCTTATGTCGCCACCGGAAAGGTATACCATCTCGAGCTGCATGCGGGTTAGCGGCACTCCTGCCTTGTGGGCCCTCACCAGTTCGTCTGTCAGCAGCGCCGCTGGCACTCCGCGAAACCGCATAAAGAGAATATCTGCCTGCGAAACTGCAACACCGGCCAGGCGACACTTCAGCCAGTGACGCCCAACAACAAAATAGTAGATGACAATAAGGTGTACTAAAAGAATAATAATTACCAGCCTGGTCTCCATAATCGATATCTCCTGTTAATACTGTTTTGGTTCATATTCTGTTAATAGTCTGCAACCCCCGGCTAATGGCCCTGATACAGGCAGAGAGGATACGCGATCGCCCCGTCAGTCCCATCAGGAAAGACCAGCCTGCCAAGGATAAAAGACTGCCGCCCACCCTCTTAAAAAAGGGTGTGCGACAGTTAGTGGTATAAAACTAAGAAATTTTATCAACAAAGCATCAGCTACTAAAACATTTCGACACTAAATATACATAACTATGCCATAGCTTGATATTATGGCTGTTATGGTTGCAGATATCAACTGGTGCCGGCAGAGCATCGGTGGAGAGATCGGGGGCATCTCCCTTTATCATTATGACTGTTCTGCCTGTGCCGTCTCTGAAGAGTACCTGCACAAAGTATACTCCTGCTGAAAGGGAGGCTGTCTCTATATAGCCATCGCCATCAATATTGGTATCGATATGCCGCTTCCCTCTCATACAGGTGATAACCACCCTTACTGCGTGCTCTGCATTGCTGATATAGATGCGCTCAGCAAAGGGGTTGGGGTATAGCACTACCTCACCGGCCGCCAGTCTCCCGGTCGCTGTCGGCGCCGCTATTGAGGCGGTGGTTACGGGCGATGATTCAAGTGTAAAGGTGTAGTTATGGCTCTGATCGCCGGCGAGGGCGGCATCGGTAATGACTACGGTTATATCATCGCCGGGACCGGCCTCACTGAACCCGACCACCAGATTTGCGAGGTAGACATCATCGCCTGCAATGGCGCCTGACAGCGTTAGACTGTTGTCATCTATCACGGCGGCAGTGGTTCCATCATAATCTTTGTCGAAGACGGTGAAGCTACCGCCTATGGTGAGCTGGCGGTGCATTATCATGGCCTCTGCCTGAGGCGCTGCCTCGAGCGACAGGGTGTAGAGGGGGGCATCTGCGCCCATTATTGAGGCCGCGGTGATATTTACCGTCTTGCTCTCTGCTGATGCGTCGCTATCTTCAAACTCAATGGTGAGGCCGGAGATAGAGACACCCTCATAGCCCTCTATGACACCCTGCAGGGAGATGTCGAGCATCTGTACAGTGGTTGCCCTGGTGCCGTCGTATACCTTGTTGAATACTGAGAAGCTGCCATTCAGGGTGAGAGTGGCCGTTGCTGTGGTGAATGTATGCAGCTCTCCGTATGTTGTACCATGGGCATTGGTGGCATAGGCCCTCAGATAGTAGGCGGTAGAGGGAGTCAGATCGGTCAGCTCACTCACAAAGCTGCCCTCGCCCGTGCCATCTACGGTAAAGCCGGTGTGGTTGGTTAGCGTGGGCTCCTCCTCTATTCCCCACACCACCCCTCTGGCTGTCACCTCCTTACCCCCGTCGGAGAGCACCTCACCGCCGGCAACGGCGGCAACGGCGGTCACCTGGCTCACTTCAGAGGTGGTTACCTCCGGCAGGCTGAGGGTGGCGGCAAGCAGAGGGTATCCATCGTTTAGCCCATCAATAAAGAGCCACACCGTTTCGAAATCCCACCCTACATAGGTGTTGGAGGCAGGAGGATATTGCATCTCCTCACTGGTACGGCTCTCGCCGATATGTGATACTGTTATCTCCGATAACTCTCTGTCCCAGTAAGATGAGGTAGCCTCCCCGATAAACTGGACATTGGCAAAGCCGGAGACATTGTCGCCGCTACCCGTTACCTTTCCGGTTGAGTAGCTGTTGGTTATCGGCTCTGTCAGCCACAAGGTCGTCCCGGCGAAGCCGCCACTATTACTGCCTCCGGTGACACTCCCCCGGGCGTAGCAGTTCGCAACTTCCGACATGGTGATAGCCCCGATAAAGCCTCCGGTTATATCGTTACCGGTAACTGATGCCAGTGAGTAGCTGCCGGTTACTGTGGATGAGTTCACTGACCCTGCCAGACCCCCCACTCCTACATCGCCCTCTACCATGCCGTCGCTGTAGCTGTTGATGATGGTGCACATATCAATGGTGCCTGCTATACCTCCGACACTGTTCTGTCCGCCCTTTACAGTGCCCTTTACATAGCAGTTCTCAATAACAGATTGCGAACTGGCATCGCCGGTAACACCTCCCGTTCTGCTGCCACCGGTAATATCGACATCTATAAGGCGTACCCCCTTTATATGGGCCTCTGTGGCAATGGCTCCGAAAAGTCCGACACCCTCCAGCCCGGGTCTGTTGATTGTCAGGCTGCCGATATGATGGCCATCGCCGTTGTAGCCTCCTGTAAAGGGGTTTTCGATAGTACCGATCGGTTGCCAGCCTGCCATTTCGTACCACGATGCTGTCTCGCCGGCATCTATCGGCTCTGTCTGCAGGAAGTGGCGATCCCATATGGTATCTGTAACAGAGAGCCAGTAGAGCTCTGCAAGCGATGATATCAGGTAAGGGTTGTCGGGGGTACCTTCGCCGGCGGGTGTTTCCGGCAGCTCTATAGGCCTGGTCATAAAGGTTATATTGTTGCCATAGGTGGTATCACCCTCCGAGAGCACCCACGCTGCCGCCCTGTATTCTCTGCCACCGCTGAGATCTGCTGCCACGCTCTCAAACAGAGATCCTGTGGCCAGCGGCCCCTCTGAGATAACAGTGGTATCGCTATCCAGTATGATTATAAAGCCATGATCTGTAATATCGCCGATGGTGCCACGCTCAACAGCCCCGTGCAGTGTTGCCGATATCACACCAACAGATGTTGCCGGTTCTGTTAAAACGATGGGATAGGCAATATGATTCTCATAACCCTGCCATGCAAGAAAGGGGTATCCGTCGTTATCGCCTCCACCGGAATCTATACCCCATATATCATCGGTTCCGTTAAGGGTCTCTCCCATAAAGTCCCAACCGGCAGCGATATAGTTCAGCACCCTCCCCATTTCGTTGGTGGTGAGTCCTGTTACCCCATCGTCACCGGCACTTACATCGGTGCCGGAAACCTCAATGTCCCAGAATGAATTTTTCACATAGCTATCAGGAGTAGTAAAGCCCAGCACTCCCCCTTCACCACTGGCTGACGCAGTAACCACTGCCTTAGAGTAGCAGTTGATAATTTGCGAACCACTTTCCTGCATTCCAACCACTCCGCCGGCCCTTGAGTTAGCAGATACCAAGCCTGCAGCATAGCTGTTCGTCACTGACGAGTTAACCGACACACCTGCTATGCCTCCTGAGCCGGTACCCCAGGGTATAGAGATATCAACCGATGCATAGCACTTTTCGATGAGCGAGCCCGTGATTCTGCCAGCGATACCTCCGCCTGAATTCCAGGGGCTAATGGTACCCGTTACAGAGCTGCTGCTGATAGTCGATTCGACAGCTAAGCCGGCAACACCTCCGCTATAGAAGCCCCCATCAATGGTTATATCCTCTATCACCACCCCCTTAACAACGGCTCCCTGAAGGTGTCCGAAGAGGCCTGCATTGAGGTCGTCACCATCGACCATCTCCTCATCGATATAGATGTAGAGTCCGCTGATTGTGTGCCCTGCACCCTCATAGCTGCCGGTAAAAGGCTTCTGCCCGGTACCCGGCGGCACCCAGCCCACACCATCCTGCCACTGAGAAGATTGGCTTGCATCTATATCTGCCACCTGCAGGAAGTGACTGCTCCAGGCGCTATCTGAAATCGACATCCAGTAGAGGTTGCCCAGGCTCTCTATCAGATAGGGATCGTCGGGCAGTCCGCTACCGGTGGGAGGCACCGGATCGAAGGGGTGCGTTCTGAAGAGCAGCTCTTCGCCGTAAAGGTAAACCCCATCGTCACTAACACCCCATGAGCGTATGTAGTATTCAGTATCTGCCTCAAGGTTCTCTATAAGTGCCGTGAACTGCCCCGTTGTGGCCGATGGTCCGAGGTCTGTATAATCGTCGCTGCCAACAACGGACCCTCCGGTACTATTCCACACAAATCCATGTCCCGTTGCAGCCGGCACACCCGGAAAGACCATTTCGCCCCTCATATATACCGAGGTGGACTTCACGAAGTCAGCAACACCGGTAACAGTATAGGGAAGGATTCTCCTGGGAAGATCCATATAGTTATGAAACGGATAGCCTAAATTAGAGACCGCGGAGGCCTCATATATGGCCCAGATATTGTCATCGCCATTGATACTCTCCCCTTCAAAATCCCAACCCGCATTCAGGAAGGTAGCAAAGCTCTTCATCTGTCCGGTTGTTTTACCCGTTCCGCCGTTGCTTGTACTATATCCCGATGTGCCTGTGTCCCAAAAAGATTCTGTAACGGTAGTTTCAATATTCCTGCCAATCAGTCCACCGCCATAACTGTTAAACTGAGCCGTAGCCACAACCTCCCCCGCAGAGTAGCTGTTCACAACAGAGGTGCTGCTTGCCCATCCTATAAGACCACCCACATATTGCACCCCTCTGGCGGAACCGAGGGCATAGCTGTTGCTTATAACCGTTCCTGTAGTGGCAAAACCTACCAGTCCACCACACCTTGTACCGCTAATAACATCGGCTGTAGAGAAAGAACCATATATCTCTGTACCTTCGGTTTTGCCCACCAGCCCCCCGCTGAAGCCGCTATCTAAATTGAGAGAGCCGGTTGTATAGCTTTCCGTAATTGTTGAGTTATCGGCCCTGCCGACCAGTAATCCTGCCGGGACTCCCGACTCTGACAATGCATTGGTAACACCAAGGTTTTTTATTTGAGCGTCGCTTATATAACCAAACAGGCCACTCTCCACCACATCACTGTCGGCACCGATAAAGAGTCCGTCAATAGTATGCCTGCCTCCATCATAGCTGCCGGTAAAGTGGAGAGAGCTGTTCCCTATGGGGCGCCAGCCCCTGCCATTGTCGAGATATGTTGATCCGCTTGCATCGATATCGGCTGTCTGGACAAAGTATTTGTTCCACACCCCATCAGTAATGCTGAGCCAGAGCAGGTTATCAAAACTCGCTATCTCATAGGGGGTTTCGCTGGAGCCATCACCCTCCGGAGCAACAGGATCGGCAGGCCATGTTTTAAAGGCTATATCGGCACCATACCGCACCCCGTGGGTGCTTACAGCGAAACTCCGCAGATAGTAGGTAGTCATGGGCTCAAGGGTGGTTACAGAAGCAGTAAACTCACTTTCATAGTCCCACTCACCAAGATTATGTGCGCTATCTTCCCCATACACCGCGCCGCCCGTGGTGTTCCAGACAAATCCGTATTCTGTAACCGGCATAGAACCCGGATCGACCATTACAGCCGAGGCGGTGATGCTGTTTTTCCCGCTGACGGTAACCGACAGGGTGAAAGGTGTAGGGTTAAGAATCACATTTGTGAGAGCCTGCCAGCTCAGGAAGGGATAGCCGCCGTTCATGGCCCTCGACTCATCTATTCCCCATATATCGTCATCGCCGCTTACTGCGGCATACTGGAAATCCCAGCCGCTGTTGAGGTATGTCGATAGCAGCGTCATCTCATCTGTTGCCAGGGCTGTTCCTGCTGCGCTGGAAACCGCTCCGGCAAGATCGATATCCCAGAAAGAGGCAATAACCTCGCCGTCGAGGGTATTGTTACCGAGGAAGCCTCTGGCACTACCGTATATTTCGGCTGCCGAATAGCAGTTTATAATGGTTCCTCCCTGATTAAGGCCGGCGAAGCCACCCGCAGTGTTGGGACCTGTAACCGAGCCGTAAGAGTAGCTGTTGGTCAGCTCACCCCTGTTGAGAACCCCGACAAGGCCTCCTGAGTTGCTTACTCCGTTAACGACAGAGAGAGAGAAGCACCCGGTTATGGTGCTATGGGATGCATATCCAATAAGGCCACCGGTATAGGCGGAGCCGCTCACAGTGACCTCTGACCGTATATTGGTTAGCACGGCATTGTTGGTTTGACCCACAAAGCCGCCGATAGAATTTCCTGAGCCGGTAACAGTGCCCACCACAAAGCAGTTAGTGAGTTCGCTTTCAACAGCAGCGCCTGCCATTATACCGGCAGAACTCAGAGAGGTGATCTCCGCACCATCAATACCCAGATTCTTGATTACAGCCCCCTCTGTAGCTCCAAAGAGGCCTCCGGTCTCATCATCGGGCCTGTTAAGGTATAAACCCTCAATCTTGAAGTCACCACCGTCATAAACACCCGAAAATGGCTGATCCCAATTGCCTATGGGGGTCCATCCCAGGTAGTTCTCATCACCTGTCGGAAACCATTGCCAGGTATCCCAGGCTTCGATATTGGCAGCCTGAATGTAGTGGGCGCCCCACTGGCCGGGATTGGCGGCTATCCAGAAGAGGTTTTCAAGAGTCTCTATCTGGTAGGGTGCTGCCTCAGTACCGGTTCCCGCCGCCGGAGGCACAGCCGTCTGTGCATGAAGCATAGGGAGGTGCATGGCTGCCATGCAGACCAAAACAGTTAGAAGGAGTATTCGCCTTTTCATGATTGCGAGGGTTTCGGTTAGCAGTTATTACAGATTACAGCTTATCGGGTTACATCTGCCGCCCCGGGCTCTCCTCCTTACCATTCTTTGGGAGGGTTAAGAGCTGTCAGGGGGCTCTATTTGTCAAGAAAATCTTTATAAATATAGGAAATTCGGGGAAAAGTGTTGGTTTCAGACGGCTGACAAAAAAAGTAAGAAGAGGGTGTTGCGGCTAAGATAAAGATAGTCCGGTCCGGGCACTATGGCCGGAAAAAACCGGGTAAACCAGATTGGGAGCCTGGGGTATCGGTATTAAGGTAAAGTCAGTTTAGGCGGCCGGATTAACTGAGAGACCACATGGGATAGATTTGCGCCGGCAGGCAGGATTAGCTGAGCAACCGCCCATAGCCTGATTGGGTCAGGGCATAATCGGCCGGATGCTGCGAAGACTAATGCCTGCTATATGTTTCAGGCATCCCTTCGTACTTCTGTACAAGCTCAGGCTTGCCGCAAAACTCAAAGCTATGATTCATATGGTCACGCTCATCGAGACTGATGCGGCGGAACACATCTGCCCATGTATCTACATCGGCATAGGCCTTCACCAAAGCATTATCGACCTTCTGCTCCTCCCACTGAGGGTTGGCGTTAATCAGCTTTGCATAAACCAACTCAGCATGGTTCTCAAATTCGGCATTAAACAGAAATGCCCTCTTCTGGCTGAAAAAGGCCATAAGGCGGGCTATCACAACATAAGAGGCCACTGCGAAAAAGGTAACAAAGGGGCAGAGGTACCACTTGTCTTTCAGACCATCCTCTTTCATCTTCTCATGAATTACCAGAAGATGCATATACTCGTTGTCCTGAGCATCGCGCCCCCAGTCAATAACATCCTGGGCTTTTTTTACGCGGTCAATGTTCCTGAATTTGCGGGTAAGCTTAAAATAGTGGCGTATCTCCCAAACCCTGTACGGGATGCTTGCAAGTATCTCCAGAAGCTTGGCCTTGGGCAGGTCATCGCGCTTTCCTGCAATAAGATCCATGCCGAAGAAGAACATTTTCGCCATAAAGCTATACTTGTACCTTGGGGTGTCGAGGGTGCTCTGATGCTCTCTCTTCAAATCTATTACCTGAGTCGTCATCTCTCTGTTTTTGTATTATTAATTACTGGCTGCTGGTTCTCTGTGCCGACCAATATACTCTTTTTTCACAATCTGCCCAGTCGTTAATGACAACTATCCGATTTCATCGAGAAGTGAGCGCTCTCTCTCCCTTTCGGCACGGCTGCGATAGTCGTTGAAACGGTAGGTGAAACCGAAAAAGAGCACCCTTGACTGGCTGGTGCGCGACAAGGTAGAGACAAATGATTCACTAAATGTGTTCATGGTCATTCCACGGGTATTGAAAACATCGCTTAAGCGTAACGAAAGGGTTCCATTGCCATCAAGCAGATCGGTTCTGAGGGCCAGATCAAGGTAGTAGATCTCATCGACAACACCCTGCCCGCCATGCTGCTGGCATCCTCCGCCCGTAATGGTACCGGCTGTTACCATTGGCGAATGGTAGTGGAAGCGGGCCTGCAGATTGAAACGCTTCATAATAGTCCAGTTAGAGGTGAGATCGAACATATAGGAGTCGCCCTCATGATCCCAGTCGGCCAGCCTCTCATCTTCAAGGCGGGTATAGAACCAGCTGAAGCTCCCATTCACCCTCCACCAGGGCGCCAATGGATGGTTTGCTGCCAGTTCAACTCCATAAGAGGTGCCATGCTTAAGATTACGGAAGGTGGTTGTGGTCTGCTGGTTCTCCCCTCCCATAAGGGTCATTTCACGGGAAATCATATCGTTGGTCTCCCTGAAAAAGAGCACTGCATTAACAGCGGTGCGCTCTCTTGAGTACTGGTAGCCAACCTCGTACGAGTTGATATATTCAGGCTTCAGCTCCGGATTACCGAAGCTTATGTTCATAGGGTCGCTGTAGTTGACAAACGGATTCAGAAGACTCACCCCGGGCCTGTTAACCCTTCTGCCATAGCTCAGCATCAGAGAGCTGTTGTTATCTACACCATACCTTACATGAGCACTGGGGAAGAGGCTGAAGTAGCTTCTCTCAAACTCCTCGCCTGTAACACGCTGCTCAGCATCGGAGTTGTGCTGCTCGGCACGCAACCCACCCTGCAGATGGAATCTTCCAACCGGCACAGAGTATATCCCATAAAGGGAGTATATCTCCTCGCCAAAGAGGAAGTAGTTGGTAAAACCGTCATTGATAGTCCTTTCGCCTGTAATCGGATCTTCATCATAAAAGCGGAAATCATCTTCCAGGTTCCTGAGAATAGCCTTCACCCCCGCCTCAAGATGACCACCCGAACTGAAGGGTCTGGTATAGTCGGTCTGAAAAGTCAACAGGCTGCCGGGCGCCAGCGATTTCAGGTATCCCAACTCCCGTGGCAGAGGCTCCTCTTCAGAAAAAACAGCTACTTCACGCCAGGTATCGCCATCGGTTGCGGAGTAGAAAAGGTCTGCAACCAGCTCACCCCCATCGTTGCCCATGGCTCTTTCATAGTTGAGCACAAGCTCGGTTCCAACCCCCTTAAACTGCCGCTCCATTGAGGTTTCGAGAACTTCACTTACAGGCAGAAAAATCTCCACATCGGAATAGTTGCGTGGCCGGGTATCGCGAAGATTAAGGGTAGCCATAAAGGTGAGCCTGTTGCGATCGTCAACGAAAAAATCGACGCCACCCCTTATATTGTGGAAATAGCCACGCCGGAAAAACTCCTCATACTGGTATAGCTGCCTCAGAGTATCGCCCTGTTCAACTATGCGCTCGCGATTGGTAATGGTTCGCCCCTCATTACTGTTTATTCGCATATCATAGTTCCCGAAAATATTTAGCCTCTCATCCCTCCTGTTTATATTGATGGAACCATTATACCTGTTACCGGTACCGGCATTGAGATTTACCATCACCCCGGTACCATGCTGGCGCTGGCTCTTCATTATTACATTTATTATTCCGGAGGTTCCGTCAGGATCGTAACGGGCAGAGGGGTTGGAAATAACCTCTATACGATCAATCATGGTAGATGGCAGTTGGTCAAGGCTTACAAATTGTGAAGGCCTTCCATCGACCAGTATAGTAACATTGGTGCTTCCCCTCAAACTTACCCTCCCCTCATAATCGACCGTAACCGATGGCAGTGACTCCATCACATCGAGTGCCGAGCCTCCGGTAGTGGAGAGGTCTCTGTCAACAACAAAGACCCGCTTATCGAGGTTCAGGGTCAACATATCTCTCTCGCCCCTGACAACAACCTCACCCACAGCCCTCTCATCAGCCTCAAGCAAAATCTCTCCGGCATCAACATGAGGCTCCCTGTCAGTGATTGTAACTCTCTCTATGGTATGGGTTTTAAACCCGATAAAAGAGATGGTAACCCTGTAGCTACCCAGTGGCAGATCTTTCAGATCAAAATGGCCCTCCTCATCCGTTATGCCTCCGGTAATAAGCCGCTCACCATCGGGCGAATAGAGAACTACATTTACATAGTCGAGCGGCTGCCGGCTAACGCTCTCAACAACGGTACCGCTGAAGCGCCCCCTCTCTGAGGCATCAGGGCCATTGGCTAAGGCCATACAAGTGGTTGCTGCTGCAATCAGAATTGCTGTCAGGTATCTGCCAGGCGAAGTTAATCTCATAATGGTAGTTTAAATGATCCACATAGGTAGTAAGACAATTCAAAACCGGATTTCTTGCGGTAAAAATAGGAAAAATGCTCGCTGTCGCTCGTACGCATAGGGCAAAGAGCATGGGGTATGGGGGTTCGCTGCTGACGCAGCTCACAGCGTAGAGCGTAGAGCGTAGAGAAGTGCTCGCTAACGCTCGCACCGCAAAGGGCATAGGGCATGGGGAATGGGGTGCGGGCTGGCGCCCGATGGCTCACTGCGTTCGCCGGTCGGCAGCTGCGCTGCCGCGGTAATCAGTAATCAGTAAAAAAAAGGCGGCTGGTGCCGCCTCTGCTCGCTACGCTCGCACCGCAAAGGGCATAGGGCATGGGCTCGCTGCGCTCGCGGGTAATTGGTGATTAGTGACTGGTCATTGGTGCCGTCGGCTGTCGCCTCCGGCCAGTAATCGGTTGTACGCAACTATCTTAGTAATGGTTATTCGGTTATACGGTTATTCGATTATGGTTTAGGGTGCTCGCTTCTCGGGCTGACGCCTGATGGCTCACTTCGCTCGCCATTGTATTCAGTGTTCAGTATTCGGTAAAAAGGCGACTGGTGCCGCCTCTGCTCGCTGTCGCTCGCA
>SLNP01000066.1 GCA_007132995.1 Bacteroidales bacterium
AGAGGGGCGCCTTCTGCTTTTTTTAATTCAACCATACAGAAAACAAAATCCATAATATGAAGAACGATTTTAACCTGAGGTCTGCAGACAACATAAGAATACTATCTATGGCCATGGTCGAGAAGGCACGCTCCGGCCACCCCGGTGGGGCCATGGGAGGAGCCGACTTCATTCAGGTGCTCTACAGCGAATTCCTGAAGTTTGATCCCGACAATCCGGCATGGATAAACCGTGACCGCTTCTTCCTCGATCCCGGACATATGTCGCCGATGCTCTACTCAATACTGACCCTTTCGGAGCGAATGGGTATTGACGACTTAAGGCAGTTCCGCCAGTGGGGAAGTCCGACGCCAGGCCATCCGGAGGTAGATATTGAAAGAGGTATTGAGAATACCAGCGGACCGCTGGGGCTTGGCCATACCATGGCCGTAGGTGCCGCCATAGCCGAGAGGTTCCTTGCGGCCCGCTTTGGTGATCTCTTCGCGCACAAGATATACGCCTTCATCTCTGATGGTGGCATACAGGAGGAGGTCTCTCAGGGTGCAGGTCGTATAGCAGGGCATCTGGGGCTCAGCAATCTTATAATGTTCTTTGACTCAAACGACATACAGCTGTCAACTCCCACAGATGCCGTAACATGTGAAGATACCGCATCGAAATACAGGGCATGGGGATGGAATGTTTTAACCATAGATGGCAACGACCACAGTGCTATAAGAGAGGCCCTCTCCACTGCCGGAAACGAAAATGAGAGACCCACCCTGATAATTGGCAAGACAGTAATGGGTAAAGGCCTTATCGATGAAGATGGCAACTCTTTCGAGGGGCAGGTATCCACCCACGGCCAGCCGGTGTCTGCCGCCGGTGGCTCATTCGAAAAGAGCACAGAGAAGTTGGGAGGAGATATATCGGATCCCTTCGCAATATTTCCCGATGTACTGGAGGGTTGGAAAGAGGTGCTAAATACCAGGAGAGAAGAGGTTAAAGAGTGGCAGAGTGCGAAAGAGAACTGGAGCAAGGAGAACCCGGAGCTTTCTGACAAACTGGATCGGTTCTACTCGGGCGTTGTCGACAGCTCTCTGCTCACCTCTGTAACACAGAAAAGGGATATTGCCACACGCTCCGCCTCATCGGAAGTGCTGTCACATCTGGCTCAAAAGTGTGAGAATATGATTGTAGCATCGGCCGACCTTGCCAATAGTGATAAAACCGACGGGTTTCTCAAAAAGAGCAAGCCCTTTGAGAAGGGAGACTTCTCAGGTGCATTTCTGCATGCAGGTGTATCAGAGCTCACAATGGCAGCCATCATGAATGGAATGGCACTTCACGGTGGGGTAATAGCGGCAGGTGGCACCTTCTTTGTCTTCTCCGATTACATGAAGCCGGCAGTCAGGCTGGCAGCCCTGATGGAACTACCGGTAATATATATCTGGACCCATGATGCCTTCAGGGTTGGTGAAGACGGGCCCACCCATCAGCCGGTAGAGCATGAGGCACAGATAAGGCTGATGGAGCATCTGAAGAACCATTCGGGTGAAAGGAGTATGCTGGTCTTAAGGCCGGCAGATGCTGATGAGACAACGATAGCCTGGAGAATGGCCCTGAAAAACCGCAAAACACCAACAGCGCTGATACTATCACGCCAGAATATTAAATCACTGCCATCGCAGGCTGACGACAGAGTAAAAGATGCAGAGGGGGCAGAAAGGGGAGCCTATACCATTACAGATGCGGGCGACAACCCAGATGTTATACTAATAGCCAGCGGGTCTGAGGTAAGCACTCTGGCAGAGGCAGCAGAGATTCTAAGGGCTGACGGCATATTGGCAGAGGTTGTTTCGGTTCCATCAGAAGGCCTTTTCCGCGATCAACCGGCCGGATACAGAAGGTCTGTCATAAAGCCTGGAGTTCCTGTCTTCGGACTCACTGCCGGACTACCGGTAGCGCTTCAGTCGCTGGCCGGAGAGCGAGGCAGGGTTGCAGGGCTGGAAAGCTTTGGCTATTCGGCCCCATACCCGGTGCTCGATGAGAAGTTTGGTTTTACCGCCGAAAAGGTAAGCGAAGAGGTAAAGAGCTTCCTGTCAGCAGAAGAGTAGTGCAGCAGGCGAATTGGCGAGCAGTAGTTTCCCCCTGCCCGCCGCGCTCAACATACATGACATTATACATTTGTATCATCATAGTGCAGAAATATGAGAGAGGCGATAAAAATTATTACTGTATGGCTGATGGCTGCCCTCTGGCTACCCTCAGCACTTGCTTTTCAGGCAAACAGCAACAGAATCAATCCGGGCGAACTCTCAGTTTTCCTTGATATGACAAGGGGTATTGACGAAGACTATATCAGACAGGAGATATCTGCAGTAAGTTATGTACGCGATAAAGGTTTCGCAGATGTGCACATAATAATGTCGAGCCACAGGGTAGGCAATACCGGCACAACCTATAACATATCATTTATCGGGCACAACGAATACTCAGACATGAACTACCAGCTAAACTACTGGGCACCGGCCTCAAACACGCTATACCAGACCAGGAGAGGCTACACGGAGGTGATAAAGAGGGGGCTGGTACCCTTTATTACCGCTTCAACGCTATCTGACATTCTGATTGTTGACTTTCATGCTAAAGATACTGTAAGCGGTGAGGAGAGAGAGGAAAGGGAGGTTGATCCGTGGAACCACTGGGTGTTTGAGCTGTACGGGGGCAGTAATATATCGTCAGAGTCAACCAGAAGCAGCATGCATATACGGTACGGGGTATTCGCTGACAGAATAACAGAGGAGTCCAAGACCAGGATAAGGCCATACGGAAACTATAATGAGAGGCGGTTCGACACCGACAACGGAACCATTATCAGATCGACCGTCAGGGGAGGCCTTGACAGCTACCATATAATAAGCCTGGGTGACCACTGGGGGGCTGGTATTTTTGGCGATGCCGTCATAAGCACTTTCGACAATATCAGGTTCAGTTTTGAGGCGAAACCTGCTCTGGAATACAGCCTTTTCCCATACCGTGAGGCAACAAGGCGATCTATAACAGCGAGATACCAGATAGGGGCCGGGTACTTCTCATATGTTGAAGAGACACTGTTTTTTAAAAAGGAAGAGATTCTCTACGGGCATGCCCTCATGCTATCGGCTAACTACCGTCAGCCGTGGGGCACCTTCAGGTCAGGTGTTACACTCTTTCACCATCTCCACGACTTTAAGTCAAACAGGGTAAGCCTGAGCGGAAACCTGAATCTCAGAGTAGTAGAGGGGCTTGGCCTCAACATCTCAAGCAGCTACAGCATCATTAACGATCAACGCAACATCTCCGGCGAAGGGCTTTCGCTTGAAGACATTCTGCTTGAACAGAGAAGGCGTCAGACCGACTACCAGTTCAGCTTCAGCGTAGGTCTCTCCTACACCTTCGGATCAAGAATAACCGGCATATACAACCCGAGGCTCTGAGAAGTAGCAGCCGGTTTTGCTCTTTCCTCTTTTTTTTGTATATTGATGGTTCATACCAAAGATTTATCAGATGAGAGAGATTGAGAAGCTCGACAGAATCGCTATAACTGTACGGTCGCACAGGCTCCTCAGGCAGTTTATGAGTGAGAACCCCGAGATAGAGGAGATAATGCAGAATTCACGCAACGAAACCGAAGTAATGGTTGGCGTTGAAGAGTGGGTTAACAGAACCTTTGGTGACCGCAAGCATGTGTTTGGGTTTTATAATGAGCCTCACCCCTCGAGAGAGATGTTTGAATCTCTTGAGTGGCAGGATTATGCCATAATACGCCTTCTGGATTATATTGAGCATGCAGGCATTGAGCATCCGGACCTTAATCTCAGGGGTGAAACGGCCGTAAGCCATCCGCTGCGCCTGCTATGGCTGGCGGTCAACAAGGGCACAGGCGGAGCAAGGCCCGACTTTTTTATCGATATGATAGAGCATTTCCGTCAATTAAGGGGCGATGGAATAAGAAAGAGTCCTGATGAGGCAGAGGTAATGACATGGATGGACAGGTATCCAAGTGGACTCGATCCACGGATAATTCAGTTGCGTAAAGAGAACAGAGACAGGATACTTACTGTTCTTATAAACAAGATAGAGCAGGGAGAGATTGAGAGCAGCAGATATAGTTTCAAAGAGGGCAGCACCTTTAAGGAGAAGATGAAGCAGACATTGGAATGGTGGGATAGTGATAAGTTTCATCTCCATTTTGCAATACGATCGCCCGATCTGCTGAACGAGATGCTCAACAACTCGCTCGATCCCGATACAATGAAGATACTGTATGAGGCCGAAGAGGCGGGCATCCCCTTCTTTGTTAACCTATACTACCTCTCACTGCTGCATGTAAGGGTACCCTACTTTGCAGTAGGCGCAGATCTGGCAATAAGATACTATGTACTATACAGCAAGCAGCTGGTAGAGGAGTTTGGACACATCGTAGCCTGGGAGAAGGAAGACAAGGTGAAGCCCGGCGAACCCAATGCTGCCGGATGGTTATTACCAAACCAGACAAATATACACAGACGCTATCCTGAGGTGGCCATACTGATACCTGACTCAATGGGAAGGGCGTGTGGCGGATTGTGCTCCAGCTGCCAGAGAATGTTCAGCTTCCAGTCGGGTCAGCTCAACTTCAACCTGGACAAGCTGAAGCCGGATGAAAAGTGGCCTGACAGACTGAAGGATCTGATGCGCTATTTTGAAGAAGACACCCAGTTAAGGGATATACTTATTACCGGTGGCGATGCTTTTATGAGCTCTGACAGAACCATTAAGGGCATACTGGACGAGATATACGAGATGGCCAGACGCAAGCGTGAAAAAAACAGCAAGCTCCCCCCGGGCGAAAAGATGGCAGAGATGGTAAGGGTAAGATTCGGCACCAGACTACCGGTATATCTTCCCCAGCGCGTTACACCAGAGTTGACAGCGATACTCTCCGATTTCAGGGAGAAGGCCTCTGCCATTGGGATATCACAGTTTGTTATCCAGACCCATTTTGAGTCGGCAATGGAGGTTACCCCTGAAGCCAGAACCGCTGTAGAGCGGCTAACCTCTGCCGGCTGGATAGTGACCAATCAGCTTGTATTTACCACCGCCGCCTCCCGCAGGGGGCACTCTTCCAAACTCCGAAAAAAACTGAACGACATAGGGGTCATGCCATACTACACCTTTACCGTAAAGGGCTACATGGAAAACAATTTCTGCTTTACACCCAACGCCAGAATAGTTCAGGAAGAGATAGAGGAGAAATCTGTCGGACATCTTGACCAGCGGTTTGCCGAAGAGCTTGAGACTATTGTAAAAGAGCCGGAGGTTATTGCATCTCAGATAGCAAGACTCCGTAACGAAGCCGATGTCCCTTTCCTTGCCACCGACCGGAATGTATTGAACCTGCCGGGCGTTGGTAAAAGTATGACATTCAGAACAATCGGCATAACAAGATATGGCAGAAGAATACTCCTTTTCGATCACGACTCAAACAGGAACCATAGTCCAATAACAGAGAAGATGGGTAAAGTGGTAATTATAGAGTCCAAGTCTATACATGAGTATCTCTCACAGATGGAAGAGCTTGGCGAAAACAGAGAGGAGTATGAAGGGCTCTACGGCTACTCGATGGGTCACACCGAGCAGCGCCCGGTAATATATGAGTATCCGGAATATGAGTTTGAGGTAACCGATCAATACTCCAATCTTAAGATCGATTAGCAACAGGCAGAGGGGCGCCTTGCCCCGAAGAGCCGGATATAAGATCCGGATATAAAATAAAGAGAGGGCTGCCCGGGCAGCCCTCTCTTCTTACTATTCCTGTGAGACAGATTCTAGTAGGCCTCTCTCTCTACATAGTGTGTATGCAGAAGCTCATGAGCTTTGTGGCCGTTAGGCTCGCCCAGAAACTCCTTGTAGATAGCGATAACCTCAGGATTCTCGTGCGATTTTCTGAGAACCATCTGCTCATCTTCCTCATATATGGCATCGACCCTGAGCTGCCTGATCTCCTGATTGGTCGGTATAGGCTGTCCGCCACCACCGATACAGCCACCGGGGCATGCCATTATCTCAACAAAGTGGTACTCAGCCTTGCCGTCCCTTACTGCCTTCATCACCTTGTCGGCATTGGTAAGACCATGCGCAATGGCTACCTTCAGTTCGGCACCCTCAAGGAATTTCCAGTCGTCGACACAACCTTCAATCTTCACAGAGGCCTCCTTAACACCCTCCAGCCCTCTGACAGGCTTGATATTAAGGTTCTCAAACGGCACCTCCCTGCCTGTTACAATCTCATAGGCGGTACGAAGTGCTGCCTCCATAACACCACCGGTTGCGCCGAAAATAACGGCCGCACCGGTTGAGTCGCCCATAATAGAGTCATACCGGGCCTCCTCAAGTGTATCGAAGTTTATACCGGCCTGCTTAATCATCATACCCAACTCTCTGGTGGTAAGAACAAAGTCGACATCCTTGTAGCCGCTAGACCTCATCTCGGGCCTGTCTGCCTCAAATTTCTTGGCTGTACAGGGCATTATCGATACAGAGACCACCTTAGCCGGGTCAAGCTTCCTCTTATCGGCATAGAATGTTTTGGCCAGTGCTCCAAACATCTGCTGCGGAGATTTACATGTTGAGAGGTTGGGCAGATATTTTGGATATCTGTGCTCTATGAACTTAATCCAGCCCGGGCTGCATGATGTAAACATGGGGAGACTGATCTCCTTATCACCGTCAACCAGCGCCTTTTTAAGCCTTACAAGAAGTTCGGTTCCTTCCTCCATTATTGTAAGGTCGGCAGTAAAATCGGTATCAAGCACAGAGTCAATTCCCATCTGCTTAAGGGCAGCAACCATCTTACCCGTAACCCTGGCTCCGGCATCCAGTCCAAGGGCTTCACCCAGGGCCACCCTCACTGCCGGTGCTGTCTGCACAACCACATGGGTGTTGGGGTCATATATAGCATCCCACACCTGATCAATATAGGTCTTCTCTACCAGGGCAGCGGTGGGGCAGCGGTTCACACACTGACCACAGTTGGTGCAAACCACATGGCTCATCGGTCTGTCATGAAACGAAGATATCTTCTGCTCCGCACCTTTATGTGCCACCGCTATTGCAGAGACATACTGAAGCTGCTCACATGTTCTCACACAGCGCTGGCAGCGAATACATTTGCTGTCATCCTTGATAAACGACGGAGAAGAGCGGTCAACAAAATAGTCGTGATCCTCTACAAGGTCAAGGAATATGTGCTCTCCTATCGAGTAGTCGTTGGCCACTTTCTGAAGCTCACAATTCATATTCCTGTGACACTTGGTGCAGTCAGACCTGTGTTCTGCGAGAAGCAGTTCGACAATATGTCTGCGCGCACTTCTCACCCTCATTGTGTTTGTCATTATATCCATCCCCTCTTCAGCAGGACGGGCGCATGAGGCCACCAACGCCATTGAACCCTTCTGCTCTACCACGCAGACACGGCAGTTTCCTGCTACGCAAAGATCTTCATGATGGCACAGAACGGGAATATGAATATCAAGCTTTCTGGCAGCGTCAAGAATAGTGGCTCCCTTTGGAACCGAAACCTCTTTATTATTTATTTTCAGAGTTACCATAATTTTCTTTTTTGCTTATTAGTATACAATCTCCTCCCTGAAGTTATCAACGATAGAGTTAAAGGCATTACCTACCGACTGCCCCAGTCCGCACTTGGAGGCCAGCCTCATGGTCTCGGCAAGCTTGGAAAGGTCGTTCAGGTATGTCGCCTTTATCTCTCCTTTTTTCACCAGGGATATCCCCTTGAGCAGTTGCTGACATCCAACCCGGCAGGGGGTGCACTGCCCGCATGACTCCTCAACGAAAAAGTCAAGGTAGTTGTGCAGCACATTATACATTGATCTGGTACTATTGAAAAGCTTCATCGAACCTCCGGTGGGAACACCTTCAAATCCGATAATGGTGTCTGCAAACCTCTTCCGTGGAACGCAGAAGCCTGCTGCACCACCTACCTGAACAGCCTTGGTGTCACCATCGCCAAACTCATCTACAAACTTTTGCACCGTCATACCCATCTCCAGCTCATATATACCGGGGTTGGGAGTGTCTCCTGACACTGAGAACACCTTACTTCCGGGCGAGTCAGGGGTACCCATCTTGCTATATTCAGCACCGCCAATTTTAACGACCATAAGAGCCGTAACCAGAGTCTCAACATTGTTAATTACGGTAGGCTTGCCGAAAACTCCGTTAACAGTCGGGAAGGGAGGCTTATTTCTGGGCTCTCCTCTTTTTCCCTCTATAGATTCAAAGAGCGCGCTCTCCTCACCACAGATATAGGCTCCGCTTCCGAGTCGGTACTCAAGGGTGAAGTCGTAGCCAATCTCCTTAATGCTCTTGTGAAACTCGTCCAGCAGGCTTTGAAGTTCAGGGAGCATATAGCGATACTCATCCCTGAGATATATGATACCAACCTTTGCCCCAATTGCCTTACCGGCTATTGCCATACCGGCATAAACCTTCTCGGGAACCCTTTCCAGTATCTCCCTGTCTTTAAAGGTACCTGGTTCTCCCTCGTCGGCATTACAAACTACATACTTCTCCTGCTCCTTTTCGAAAGCCGCAAATTTCCATTTGAGTCCGGTAGGGAATCCGGCTCCGCCTCGCCCCTTTAGTCCGGATGTGATGACCTCCTGAACGATAGCCTCGTCAGACATCTTAAAGGCCTTTATCAGAAGCTCTTTTACATCAATCTTCTCAAAAATGAGATCTATCTTTACCAATCCTGTATCTTTCATCTTACAACCGCATTTTTATTTTTGCATATATTCCTTGATTATCTCTATCACCTTATCCTCTGTAAGTTCGGTATAGGGCATATCGTTTATAAGCATAGCAGGGGCCTTGTGGCACCATCCAATGCAGTTGGTCTCCAGCAGGGTAAACTGCTTGTCGGCAGTGGTATCTCCCACCTCTATCTTCAGCAGATCTTCGAGCGTCTGCATTATATCCTCCTTACCCTTCATTGAACAGGATATGGTACGGCAAACCCTGATAACAAACCTCCCCCTCTCTTCGGTATCGAGAAAAGAGTAGAAGGATGCCGTTCCATAAACCTCGGCGGCTGAAAGGTCAAGCTCCTTTGCGACTTCAACCATAGCCTCATCTGTAAGGTAGTTGTGCTTTTTCACAATACACTGTAGAATAGGCATAAGGCTGGCACGATCACGGCCGTACTTGTCGCTCAACTCTTGAACTAAGTTTCCTAATTGGTACATTCTGGTTAAGTTTTTAAGTAACTAATTTATGTAAACTATCATCAACTAATATGTAAACTCTCCTCATTCCTTCCGAAGAGATGCAGGTTAACAGAGCCCACCGGAAGAGGAGGTAAATCTAGATATTTTTTGGATAAAAAAAACAGGATATCTGTCATCTGTTCCGTCAGTTATGAGAAAGTGCCTGCTAAGGGGGTTAATGGGTGACCATATAATAATTGCAGAAGAGAAGATACCATCGGCCTCCGGGATAAAAGAGGTTGTAAAACAGGTTACCTGTAATGATGAGATTTATTACCTTTACACGGCCAATTTAAACTGATTATTAATTAAACCCTTTAATATTAACCCCGCACAGAACACCTGACATAGCGTTCCGCCAAAGGATATCCCTTAACCACAATGAGGCGGGAGTGACGGCCTGCAATATGCTTCACCAGGCTATTATCGGCATAAAGCCGCACTTCTCCGGATCGGGATGGGGGTTTTCATGCCGGAGCGGAGTGCTTTAAGGTATTTCTGCGCACAACCAATTATTGTATTATGAAGATGGTAAAACTACTTTCAATTGTAGCACTTGTTATCCTGACTGCCTGTAATGGGAGCCAGGTTGAGACCGTTGTTGAAGAGGCTGAAGAATCACCCGCCCGCGAATTTTGGAACAGGATAACTGCACTCTGCGGACAGGCCTTTGAGGGCGAGCTGGTAAGCGGATCCGGAAGGGCTTTTGCAGGCCAGAGGCTTGTAATGCATGTTCTCTCATGCAGCGATGATGTTATTCATATACCGTTCAATGTAGGTGACAACCTCAGCAGAACATGGATACTCACCTACGAGAATGACCGGATACTGCTTAAGCATGACCACAGAATTGAAGACGGAAGCGATGATCCTGTCACAATGTATGGCGGATGGACCAGCAACGCCGGGCGTGCAGGAATACAGTTCTTCCCTGCCGATGAAGAGACAAGGGAAAGAATCGGGTATGCGTTCCACAACATATGGTGGATTACCGTCAGCGAGACCGCCTTTACCTATAACCTGAGAACCGTAATGGGAACCAATCCTCCTTTTACGGTATCATTCGATCTTACAAACCCTGTAGAGATACCGGAGCGTTCGTGGGGTTATGAAGATTTCGTTCCTGCTCAGGAGAGGTAGAGTAGCATGCAAACTATAAAATAGCTGGTCTTAATCAAAGAAGAGGTGGCAACCCTGTTCCGGGCTACCAGTCAGAGTCGTACCACCCCCTTACATTGGTGACTATCATACCGGCTCTGGCAGCAGCCTCCAGTCCAGGGTCACCATCTTCGAAGACCTCTGTAAAACCAGGCTCCACTCCCATCATATCTGCACAACGCAGGAATGTTTCGGGGTGGGGCTTGTGTTTTTCCACATCGTTGGCTGTGACAACAATATCAAAATAGTCTCTCATGCCTATTATTTCAAGTGTTCTCTCAACAGCCTCTCGATGACCTCCCGTTCCCACGGCCATAGGCAGGCGGCCATGGTACCTTTTCACTATGTCTGCCACAGGAGCTACCGGTTTTATATTGTGCTGTATCTTCTTAAACTCTGCGACCTTAAGGGAGACAATGCTGGACGGGTCGACCTCGCCTGCCCGATTGTTCAACTCAACCAGTTCACCGGCTATGCGCCAGCCGGGTCTTCCCATTCTCGCCTTCAGAAAAGAAGACTCCATATTAATACCATACTCTTCACATGCCCTCTTCCATGCCCTGAAGTGCCAGGGCATAGAGTCGGCAAGCGTCCCGTCAAGGTCAAATATCAACCCCTTAACCTCCTCTTTAACATCATATTTCATAATCACAAAAATCTTTATTTATCACATACCAAAAGCGATCATCAGAAGGGCACCTCCCCGGCAGGGACACTATTCACTTCGCCACCTGTGCCACCGGCAAAAGGGGAGCGGAGCAGATCCGATGCAGAGGCCGGCAGACGCCAAAAATAGTCAACTTTTTCTGTAGGCAAAAGAGAGGGTGGTTGCATCGCCGCTTATAGTTGTAATGGTTCAATTTTTCGACTATATTTGCCGGTAAGCAGAGTACTTTTCGCAAATGGCAGTAAGAAGAGAAATATCTACTGTACCGGTGGCTGCAGCCTGGCTCATAATATTCCTTCACGCGGTTATTCCGCACAACCACCATTATGACCTCCGGCTCTCATGCAGTGATGTACTGCATTGTCATCATGAGAGTAAAGCAGACCACCACTCAGCCGGCGCTCTCGTCGAAAGCACCGGAGAGACTCATCATCATACGATATGCCATTACGAAACGGGGCCCTTCCATACGGCTGACAACACAACCCCGCTGCCCCCGCAGGCAAATTACGAACTGGTATATAATGCCGGGGCAGGCTCTTGCATCATCACCTTCTACAGCGATCCTCAACCAGAAGATAGCCCGTACAAAATCCTCTTCAGGAGGGGCCCTCCACTGGCCCCTGTGGGATAGCCATATCCATCCGGCAATGTTAACCGCCGGCATTCACCAGCTGTAGAGTTTTTCACTAAAAAAATCAGAGTAATGAGAGCACTATTGTTATCTGTAGTTACTATGGGTCTTGTGGCCGCGCTGTCTGTAACAGCATGCTCAGAGAGCAGCCACCATGACCACGACCACACACACGAGCATGACCATGAACACGACCATGAACACGACCATG
>SLNP01000058.1 GCA_007132995.1 Bacteroidales bacterium
ACCTGATCATAAAGGGCATTGAAGGCGATATCTGTCACCATATCACCGTGCGCCTTCACTCCACCCTTTTTGGTTCTGCTCTCAATATCCCACAGCTCCAGCCATCCATCTTCGGTGCCAAGGGCAAGAGTGTTGGAGAGCGGGTCAAACCTCAATGTATTTACACTCCCCTCAACATCAATACGGAAAGTCTCCCCCCTTTGACGGCTATCCCATACCAGAACATCTCCCTCCTGATCAATCCCTGCTATAAAGTTACCCCCTGCTGATATCTCTATGTCACTTATCCGCACACCAATATTGTCGTTGAGCGATTCAGAGGTATGTGCAACCAGATCCCATTCGAGCAGATCACCGTCGAACGAGGCCGAGTAAAGAGTTGTTCCGTCAAAAGAGAATACCAGAGACCTGACAGCTCCGGTATGGCCCTTCAGTTCAACAACCTCATCATCCTCCATCAGGGGTATCAGCCTGATAGCGGCCTCATCGTCGCCCGATGCAAGCCATCGGGAATCGGGGCTCACGGCCAACACACCTACAGAGCTCTCTCCCGACCATACCACCTCATAGTTGTCCGGATCGCCATCAAAAAACCATCTCACTATCCGTCCCTTCTGGTCTGAGGTATAGAAAGCCTTTCCCTCATTGTCAAAAGCTATACTCCTTACATCGCCTCCGCTGTGGCCGTGGAACTCCCTGTAGCCATCAGCCCCCGTCTCCCGTACAGCTCCGTATAGTCCGGTGTAGATATCGACATCATTAGGCCGGCCACCATGCCTTCTGTTAAATAGATAGGCCTGATAGGCCAGCACACCCCTCAGTCCGTCATCGCGACCCTCAATCTGAAGAGATTTTACAGACATGGCCCTGCTCACAGCCAACATTCTCAACGCCTCAACCCTCTCTCTATCTTCCTGAGCTATCTGTCCGGCGGCGACGGCAGAGTCTCTGACAGCCTCGGCAAAGCCTGCTCTTCTCTCGGCCTCAGCCCTTCTCTCCTCTTCAAGGGCCCTCTCCCTGAGAGCCGCTTCCGCATTTATTAAAGCGACAGCCCTCTGCCGCATAGCCTCCCGCTCCTCACGCCTTGCCTCTTCCGCCTCTGCCTCTACTCTCTCCCTTTCAGCCCTTGAGGCCGACTCCATCTCCATAGCCCTTATAGCCTCCTGTTCAGCCTCACTCCTCCTCTTCTCGGCCTCCTGCCTTGCAGCGAGTGCCTCAAGGCGCTCCCTCTCGGAATCTATGCTTCTCTGATATTCAACAAAGAGAAAGGCGAGAGAGATAATGGCTGCCACTCCCAGTATAAGTGCAGTGGCTCTGACTCTCCACAATCTTCTCCGGCTCCGCGCTCTTCTCCTCTCCTCATCGGCTGCATACTCTCTCTCACTGGCCGACAGGTAAACCATTGCCCTCTCAAAGGCAGGGTCATACCTCTCTGCCCATTTCACCGTCGGTCTGGTTTTATCTCTCCATGCAAGCGCTATCTGCAGATCAGGTTGTTGCAGCAGCCCTGCCCTGCCCTGCTGATGCATTGCCGAAGCCTCCGACAACCTCCGGTATATAGCTGCACTTTCGGCCTCTTCGTCAACCCAGCCTTGCAACCTGTCCCACAGCCTCATAAGACTCTCATGAGCGATATCAATAACCGTATCGGCAGCTATCTCACGGCTCTCAGGTGCCAGGAATGACCTGGAGGGTTTACTGAAGAGAGAGACCACCTCACTCAGCTCCTCAACTGAACATCCTGCCACTTCGCATATTGCAGCTGCCTCAACAGGCCTCCTCACCCCCCTGTTATCGCTGCCTTTATCGGTTATTGCCTTAAACATAGCCTCGCAGATTGAACGCTGCTCAGGGGTCAGCTCCTCATATGCCTCATCGGCATGGCGAGACATGGCATCCTCCAGCCCACCTGCGGCCTGATAGTCGGCAACAGAGACAGGCCGTCCGGTATCTCCTGACTGTTGCCAGTAATGCCATGTACGCATAAGTGCATGTTGCAGCACCGGCAGCCGGTCGCTCCTCCCTTCAATACCTGCGAGAAGTTCATTTACCAGTTCCTCTTCAATAGCGGCACCATACTGCTCTACCGGACCGGTTATTACCCTTCGGTAGTTATCGTGGCTCATCTGCGGAACCAGGAAGCTGCTCTCATTTATCAGTTCTGCAAGACCATGATAGTGTGTGCATTCGCCAACAAAATCAGATCGCATCGAGATAATGAAATAGGCATTGTTATTCCTGTTCAGCGCACTGTTTACTATAAGGCGGATAAAAGCGGAGGTAAGCGCCCTCTCTCTTGTAGTCGGGCCGGAGAGACCATACCGGAACAGCTCCTCAAACTGATCAATAACAATAACTATTTTATTGCCGGCCCCATCGCCACTCTCGGCCCTGCCGCCTGGCATTTCATCTGGTCCTGTACCTGTGTCGCCAAAAAACTCGCGTATAACCACATCGCCATAACCGCTTAACAGTCCGGCCCTTACAAGCTCCTTGCCAAAATTAGCGGGCAGGTCCTTGCCGGGTCTGAAAGAGAGAACCCTCCAGTTACCTGGTTCCTGACTCTCTATAAGAGGTATTACACCGCTAAAAATAATTGAAGACTTTCCGGTTCCCGACTCACCTGTAACAGCCACAAACTTGCGCTCCAGAAGCTTACCGGCAATATCCCTGCTTTCAGCCTCCCTGCCGAAGAAGAGATCGTTCTCTTCCGGAGTAAAGGGGCGCAACCCGGGGAAAGGGTTTTTTCCGATACCTTTCATGTCACCACCACTGCTCATGTCGTTCTCCTCGCTCTTTTAAATATCTTTATCAGAGACATATAAGTCGCTGTTTGCGCCGCCGGCCATATCTGCCAGCAGCATCAGGGTTTCAAAATGTTCATCATGGCCTGCAAGCCAACCCTCCATACTGTCAATACTCAGTTGGTAAAAGCTGTTACCGCCTGTATCGTCCGGGCTACCACCATTATGCCCACGATCGTCTGCCGGCTGGCCATCGCCCCGCCACCCTTTTCCCATGCACCCTTCTGAGCTGTCACCACCGAGGCGCCAGCAGATAGAGGGCACCCCTCCCTCACCGACCATATCATCAGACCGGCAAAACCGGACCATCTCTGCCAGCGATATTATATCATCAGAAGGCAGTGAGCCCATATGCGACTTAAGAAAGCGGCTCTTGACAGAGAGAAGCTCCGCACCGCAAATAGCTCCGTTTAAAAGGGCCGACACTATATCGCGGTTAATCTCCGGAATCCGGGTCATGACACTTTTCCATGCCTCATCAGGTGTAGCCGCAAGAGCCCTTGCACTCTCCTCAACCAAAATTCGCTGCGGACTGAAAAGCAGCGATATCAGTATCTCTTTGCAACCCTCATCAATATTTTGGGGGGTGAGTGCCCCTATGGCAGCAGCCCTGGTGGCCAGGGAAACAGTATTGTAGTCGCGTGTCAGAACCTCTTCCGCAAACCTGCCTGCTGTCGATATTGCCGCCGGTGACAGGCGCGTGAGACGGTCTCTCTCCGGCATACCACACAGATCAGCAACAGCCCGCATCACAACGGCCCTGGCAGGTTCATCCAGTACCATGGCCACTGTATCGAGCGCAATGGTCGCCCCACCGGCACCGCCCCTCTCAATGTTTTCCCTTATCCTCTTAATGGCATCAGTCCCGCAAGCCAGGGATAACAGATTTAAAAGCAGCTCACTGCACCATCTCTTGTCGTCGGCCAGAGAGCTGGTAAGCCGGGGTAAACCCATACTGTCCGATACCTTGCATGCCTCCTGAAGCCAGATAAGGGTATCTGCGCTATCTGATATCAGTTTATATATACTCTTCCTGTCGCTGTCGGGCGTACGCCACCCCTTCTCTGCAAGCAGCATGGCCGCTCTGCCCCTGATCGATCCCGACCTGATAGATAGCATCCGGTAAATGGTATCGGCCGTCTCATTGAAAGCTGTCTGCGACATGATATACGCAAGCTGTATGACCAGTCTGGTATTACCGCTGTTTCTCATAAAGAACCTTATCAGCTCTCCTGAGCAGTCGCTACCGAAACGGTGAAGTACAGCCCTGGCATCATAACTCAGCGAAGCCACCCCCAGCCGCATGCACACTTCAGGTATCATCTCACTGCACCTGTCACGCCCTATCGCGAAGAGCGATGCGCGAACCGACTCTGCAGATCCCTCCCTGAAAAGGCGCAGCAGTTGTGTATATTGCGGCCTCCTCTCAGAGTGCAGCAACCCGGCAGCCTCACTACTTCTCTCTTCTCCTGTAAGGAGATCATAACTTCTCAGGCACTCCCTGCACCTGACAGCGGCATCTGAGAGCAGCTTCCTGTTATCATCCGACAGATGTCCGCTAACTGCCAGCCTGCTCAGAGCCCTGGCAACAGCCCTGTCGGGATTATTGAGGGCCATTTTACCCAGCCAGACTGCTACACCCTCCATGCCGTTAAGGGCAAAGAGGTCAATATTACCCATCGTGATAGCGAAAAGGTTTCGCCGTATCAGCAGGCGGGAGTGTATCTCGCCGGGGCTATACGCGGCTGTGACATCATGCATTGTTCTGTTGCTGGTAATATCACCGCCGGCATCAGGCCTTCCGGAAGCATATTCAGCACCTCCACGGGCCTCCTCAGACGAAGCAGCGCCACCGGTACGATGTCTGTGAGGGGCACCTTCACCCCACGCTCCCGACCTGTCAGAGAGTGCACCACCCCCAGATATAGCATGCAATATTGGCCTCTGCTGTTTGCGGTACACCCTCAGTGCTGCCAGATACCACAAAAGAGTTACAGCAATAAGAAGAAGCGAGACCACCTTAAGTTCATCGGCAACCAGCAGGGCAGTTACCGACAGAAGCGTCCCGGAGAGAATTGCGGCTACCTTGCCGGGAAGCAACAAATAGTAGAGTGACTCTCTGCCATCCAGGGCCGATACAGGCTCAGATATGGCATCGATCGAGGGTATCTCAACAGCCCCCTTTAACCAACAGGAGAGAAGGCATAAGAGTGCAAACAGAGCGAGAGAGAGTGTGAATCCGGCACCACCGGGTATCACTGTTGCAAGGGCAACCACCAGAGCCAGCACTCCTGTTGCAACAGGCGGGGCAAGCAGTACTCTTCTCATGCCCCCGCTACGCAGAAGTAATGGGTATAGCCATAGCCTGACAGGCAGTAAAAAGAGCATAACCGTGCCTGTGTATAGCCCAAGGAGATTAGCAATTTCACGCTCGCCGGAAATAGTTGCACGGACAGCGGAAATAAAGCAGTAGTGTATAATCAGGGTTACAACTACAGACAAAGTTATAAGAAGCCCGGTATAGAGGGTGTGGGGTCTGATTATATGGTGCCTTGCTGAAGGTGGCGACATAGCCCCTGCTCCGGCACTGCCTTTACCGGCACAGACAGAGCTGCCTGCCACGGCGCTCACCATTGCTGCCACACCGGCTGCGACTGCCGCCAGGCCTATCAGATCGGCCGCCGCGAATCCAATCGCAATCAACAGAGGGGTTAAAAAGGCCCCAATGGCAATACCGGCTATGACACCTGCTTCTGCGACATTCAAAAGAGGCCTTCTGCTTCCGGCAGCCAACCCCCTTGCGCCACCATTGGCCAGTCCGCCAAAAACAAGGAGCGCCAGTGGCCCAATCAGAACAAAAGTGGCAAAAACAAGGTGCCCTGACGGGTTAAAGGTCAGGATAAGCCAAAGAGATATTGCAGTAAGAGTTGCAAGAAGAGGTTTCAGTGCCTGCAGCAGCCCCACACCCGATTTGGGGCGTGTAGCCATAACTGCCGGCAGCAGCAGCATACCCGCTATGCCGGAAAAGAGATAGGCAAGAGCCATATCAGCTCCGGTAAAGAGAGAGAGAAAAAGAGAGTGGGCACCTATACCATAGGCTCCTAAAAAGATACCGGCAAGAGAGGCACGCGTCAGCAGAAGAAGAAGCGCAGGTTCTTCACCGGCCTCCGCTCCAAATATTTGAATCAGTCTGCCTCTCATTATGACAACCGCTTATATTCGATGTAAATGTATAAATATATAGAACATATACCGAGTAGCACAAAAGAATTCCACACCCTGCAGCGTCTGGCCTCCGGTCTCTTCGCAGAGGCAAACCCCCTGTTATCACAAATAACCATTATCTCTGAGCAGCCCGGTAATCTTCTCAGGAGTCGCATTGAGTGCCCCGGCTACCAGTGTGGCCCTCCTGTAGAAGGGCTCTCTCTCTTTCAGCTTCCCGGACACATAGGGCAGCAGCTCATCATCATCAAGAGATGCTATAAGAGGACGGGAGCTCCTCTCTCCCCCCCTGAGCCGTGATACTATGGCAGCCGGGGGCATACTGAGATAGACCACTATTCCGGTGTTAAGCATAAAATCGATATTACCACCGTAGCATGGGGTTCCGCCTCCTGTTGCTACCACGGCAGAGTCATATCTTGATGGAAGAGATCTGAGTACCCTGCTCTCCGACTCGCGAAAATAGAGCTCCCCCTTCCGGGAGAATATCTCAGGAACAGAGATACCCTCTTCGTTCTCTATTGCCGAATCGAGATCGATAAAGGGCACCTTGAGCAGCCTGGCAACTCCTCTGCCAACCGTACTCTTGCCGCTACCCATAAATCCGGTCAAAAAAAGTATCATAAGCAGCCCTGAGGGGTCCTTTTCAAAAGCCCAGCTTCATCTGGGCCGGGTCATACCCTTTGTCATCGTCACTCTTTTCGGCTTCGTCACCTACGGGTGGCTGTTGCTCCTGCTCCGGTACCGGCCGAACCTCGCTCCTGTGTACCGGCTCTATCTCATTTATGTTCTCAACAACATAGTTGGTAAGTCGCTTCCCTTTGGCCCTGTAACTCTTAACACCAATGAATTCAGCCACCTCTACTATTTCGCTGTCCCGTTTGCTATGCTTGCCGCCAAAGACTATCTCCAGCCGCGGATACTCTACTTCGGTAAGGCTTATTAGTTTAGAGTCGGGGTTCTCATGTGTAAAGCACTCCAGGTTGGCACTCTCTTCGAACGAGAATCTCTTAACATAATAGAACTCCTGCTCCGGATCCCAATAGACGGCAGAGAAGACAGCATCGGGATTAAACCTGTCAATAAGAAGCAGATTGTCTTCAAAGCGGCCGGAAAGGTCGAAGCCGGTGGTTCTGAACCACCCGTCGCGGGTAACTACCAGAATCTGATCGGCGCCATTGAACTCTCCGAGATACTTCCCCCTGCCCTCATCGTTCAGCCTGCCAACAGTTTCATCAAACCATATCTTACGCCCCCCGAGTGTTGAGTGGCCCTTCTCTTTCAGGGTAACCTTATGAATCGCATATTTGGTAACTATGTTCCCCTTTGAAGAGCGCCCCTTTATCGCCAGGTCGCTGAAGTCAAAGTCGACTACACTCTTCTTAAGCCGTGGCCTCGGTTTAATGAATATCTTCACCACCTCGGCCTCTCCGTTAGGGTTGGCGGTAAACCAGAGAAGCCTTGATCCCGGTTTTCCCCTTGTAACATTATACTCCTTCTCTCTGGTCACTCCGGTAATGGCAAACCGCTTAGCCATAACAGGGCCGCCCTTCCCATCCTGATAAATGGCGTTGTATATGGTACGATCATCATTCCGGAGGAACACATTGACATACTCTATATCCTTCCCTGCAAATATCTTGTCAGCCACCTTGGTTATCATATAGGTGCCATCGCGCCGTATCACTATTATATCGTCTATGTCGGAGCATTCGCATACAAACTCATCCTTGCGAAGTGAGGTTCCAACGAAACCTTCACTCCTGTTGACATAGAGTCTGGCATTACTGGCCACCACTTTGGCAGCCTCTATGGTATCGAAACTCCGTATCTCGCTACGGCGCTCCCTGCCTTTTCCATATCTCTTCCGTATCTGCCTGAAGTAGTTGACAGCGTAGGCAATGATGTTTTCCAGATGGTTTTTAACCTCTTTGATCTCATCCTCTATGCCCTTTATGAGCTGATCGGCCTTACCGGAGTCATATTTCGATATCCTCTTTATCTTTATCTCTGTAAGCCTTACTATATCATCGGTTGTTATCTCTCTTCTGAAAAGTTTCCTGTAGGGGTCAAGGCCTCTCTCTATGGCCTCTATGACAGCCTCCCATGTCTCACACTCCTCAATATCGCGATATATTCTCTTCTCTATAAACAGTCTCTCAAGCGAAGAGAAGTGCCACTGCTCCTGAAGCTCTCCGAGGCGTATCTCAAGTTCCTTCCTCAGAAGTGATACAGTATTGTCTGCAGAACTCTTCAGTATATCTGAGACACCCATAAACGAGGGCCGGTTGCCATCTATAACGCAAGAGTTGGGCGAGACTGAAACCTCGCAGTCAGTAAAGGCGTAAAGGGCATCGATAGTCTTGTCGGGCGAGCTTCCGGAGGCCAGGTGAATAAGCACCTCGACCTGGCCTGAGGTGTTGTCGTCAACCTTCTTGATCTTTATCTTGCCCTTCTCATTGGCCTTGAGTATCGACTCAATCAGCGAGCCGGTTGTCTTGCCGTAGGGCAGTTCCCTTACAGCAAGGGTCTTCTTATCGACCTTCTCGATTTTAGCGCGGCTCTTTATCACTCCGCCACGCCGGCCATCGTTATATCGTGAAACATCGATATACCCGCCCGAAATAAAGTCCGGATATATCTCAAACTCTTTATTCTGCAGATGCTTTACAGAGGCATCTATCAGCTCGTTGAAGTTGTGCGATAATATTCTGGAAGCCAGACCCACCGCGATACCCTCTACCCCCATGGCCAGTAGCAGGGGAAATTTAACAGGTAGTGTGACAGGCTCTTTATTACGACCATCGTACGAAGGTTTCCACTCAGTGGTTTTGGTATTGAAAAGAACCTCAAGGGCAAATTTTGAGAGGCGGGCCTCTATGTATCGCGGGGCGGCAGCACTGTCGCCGGTAAAAGAGTTGCCCCAGTTACCCTGGGTATCTATAAGCAGTTCTTTCTGACCAAGCTGAACCAGGGCATCCCCTATCGAGGCGTCGCCATGGGGATGAAACTGCATTGTATGCCCTATTATATTGGCAACCTTACTGTAGCGTCCATCGTCCATTCTTTTCATTGAATGGAGTATTCTTCTCTGCACAGGCTTCAGCCCGTCTGTAAGATCGGGTACCGCGCGCTCCAGTATTACATATGATGCGTAATCAAGAAACCACTCTCTGTAAAGTCCGGCAACCGAGCTTACTGTCTGCAGCGTTTGCGAAGAGGAGTCGCCCGCTCCCTCACGCCCGGGGTTGCGTGACTCGTCTGCCCCGGCACCTCCCGGGGAGGCTGGCCCCGGCTCATTCTCTCTCCTATCTCTCTCTCTCATACCTCTTATTGTACAGCAGCAGCCTCGCTCAGCAGCTCTTTGTCTCCCTCAATGATCTCTTCGGCCTTAAGATTCTCTATAATAAAGTCCTGTCTCTCCTGAGTGTTCTTCCCCATATAGAAGGCAAGGAACTCTGAGGCAGAGTCATTCTTCCTTATGCTGACAGGCTCAAGCCTCATCTCCCTGCCTATAAAATGGCTGAACTCGTCGGGCGATATCTCTCCCAGGCCCTTGAACCTTGTTATTTCAGGGCCTGCTCCCAGTTTTGCCAGAGCCTCTTCGCGCTCGGTTTCGCTATAGCAGTATACCGTTTCACGCCGGTTCCTAACCCTGAAAAGTGGTGTCTGCAGAATATAGACATGCCCCTTGCGCACCAGGTCGGGGAAAAACTGAAGAAAAAATGTAAGAAGAAGCAGCCTTATATGCATGCCGTCTATGTCGGCATCTGTAGCTATTACAACATTGTTGTATCGGAGATTCTCAATACCCTCCTCTATATTAAGTGCGGCCTGCAAGAGATTAAACTCCTCATTCTCATACACTATCTTTTTGGTAAGGCCGTATGAGTTAAGAGGTTTACCCCTCAGGCTGAATACTGCCTGAGTCTCAACATTACGCGACTTGGTTATAGAGCCGCTGGCAGAGTCTCCCTCTGTAATAAAGAGAGTGCTCTCAAGCTTCCGCTCGTGATTACTGTTATAGTGTATCCTGCAATCTCTGAGCTTCTTGTTGTGCAGGCTCACCTTTTTGGCCCTCTCCCTGGCCAGCTTCTTGATCGAAGATATAGCCTTGCGCTCCTTCTCCGACTCCTGTATCTTCTTAAGCAGAATTTTGGCAAACTCCTGATTTTTATGAAGGTAGTCGTCCAGCTCCTTGCGTATAAAATCGCTTATAAAGTTCCTTACAGAGATGCCGCCGGGCGCAATATCCTTCGAGCCGAGCTTAGTCTTTGTCTGCGACTCAAACACCGGCTCTTCAACCTTAATGCTTATGGCAGCCACTATCGAAGAGCGTATGTCTGACGGATCAAAATCTTTCTTGTAGAAATCTCTTATAGTCTTGACGATGGCCTCTTTGAAGGCAGAGAGGTGGGTTCCTCCCTGAGATGTATTCTGACCATTAACAAAGCTGTAGTAGTCCTCTCCGTACTGATATCCGTGGGTCATCGCCATCTCTATATCCTCGCCCCTGAGATGAACAACCGGGTATATACCCTCGCGACTCATATTCTCATTCAGCAGATCTGCCAGACCGTTCTTTGACTGATACCTGGTTCCGTTAAAGCTGATTATAAGCCCCGAGTTAAGATACACATAGTTCTTGACCATATTCTCAATATACTCGGAGAGATATCTGTAGTTGCCGAAGAGTTCACTGTCGGGAGTAAAAGTCACCTCTACCCCTTTCTCTTCATCACTGTCACGCAGAGGCTCTTCTGACTTCAGCAAACCCTGGCTGAAAGAGACCTCCTTCACCTTACCGTCGCGGAAAGATTTTACCGTAAAGTCAGAAGAGAGGGCATTAACAGCCTTTATACCAACGCCATTAAGACCTACCGACTTCTTGAATGCCTTTGAGTCATACTTGGCACCGGTATTCATCCTCGAGGCAACATCCAGTACCTTGCCAAGAGGTATGCCCCTGCCATAGTCTCTTATGGTTACCTCGCCCTCGGAAATGGTAACATCTATTCTTTTGCCGAAGCCCATCATATACTCATCGACAGAGTTGTCCATCACCTCCTTTACAAGTACATAGATGCCGTCATCCTGCGAGGTTCCCTCACCAAGCTTGCCTATGTACATCCCGGGCCTCAACCGTATATGGTCGCGCCAATCGAGTGTCTTTATGTTCTCTTCCGAGTATATAGCAGACATAGAAAAACATTTTGGGCAAAGATATACAATATCGATTCTCGCTATTAACCGATTTTTCAACAATTGCTACATGCAAGAGGGGTTGTAATGTGGCGAGGGCTCATAAGGTGAAGCAATTCGCTCACCCTTCACTGCGCATATCTTTTAAGGCCCCGCACATCGCTTCCCTTACCATAACGGCAACCTGGTCGGGGTCGCCATCGGGAAACGAGTCGGGATATACAGGGTCAAGAACCCTGATTCTCAGCAGATGCCCGCCTGTAAGGGTGCTGCAACCCCTGGGAAGAACATTGCCCGTGCCATCTATCACCACAGGCAGAACAGGCCTGTCTTTTCTTACAGCAATCTGAAAGGCTCCGGTTTTGAAGCGTCCTATCAGGCCATTCTCCGATCTGGTTCCTTCAGGAAAGATCAGAACAGAGATATTCTTATCGAGAGTCTCAACCGCCCTCTCCATCATCCTCATCACACTCTCCTTTCTGCCCCTTGAGAGCTCAATATACTTCGCCATGCGCATGGTCTGGCCAACAACAGGTATTGAGAAATTTTCGCTTTTGGAGACCCACCTGAAGTCGCCACCCACTCTTGAGAGCAGAACAATGTCGAGAATTGACTGATGGTTAGAGACTATCACGAAGCTTTCGCCCCGCCCTCTTTTTTCGGTGCCCTCGGCCCTTACACGCCACAGAGGCAGCGCCAGCAGCAGTAGCCGGCACTCTGTCTG
>SLNP01000117.1 GCA_007132995.1 Bacteroidales bacterium
TGTAGAGCTCCTGATTGTCGGTCTTCAGATGAACCAGGCCGCCCGGCTTCAGGAACTTCCTGTAGCTGTTGAGGAAGCGGGGCGAGGTAAGCCTCTTGTCTGCCCTTCTCTTTTTGAGCTGTGGGTCGGGGAATGTTATCCATATCTCGTCAACCTCATCTTTGCCGAAGAGCGAGGTGATGAACTCTATCCTGGTGCGGAGGAAGGCTACATTCTTCAGCCCCTTTTCATTAGCCGTTTTGGCTCCACGCCACATTCTGGCTCCTTTAATGTCTATTCCCAGGTAGTTGCGGCTTCTATCGCTCTCTGCCAGCCCGGTGGTGTACTCTCCCTTGCCGCAACCGAGCTCAAGCACCAGGGGGTTGTTGTTCCTGAAAATATCTCTGTGCCACCGCCCCTTGAGGGGGTGGTCTCTGCCAAAAACCTCTTCCATTGAGGGCTGTATTACAAAACTGAATTCCTCCAGCTCAGCCCATTTTTTCAGCTTGTTTTTTCCCACTGTGGTTATGGTTTCACCCTGTTGTAATTTCTCTGTTACCTCTGCTGCCTTCTGATCTTAACTCCTACATCATATATGCCCTCTATCTCTTCACGCCTCATGGCATGCTCTATACGGAAGGTGTAGGTGCCGCCGGTGGGGAAATAGATGTTGGTGCGGTAGGGCAGCTCAAGATATCTTATGTCTCCAAACCCTCTGCCAAGCCTGTTGCCGTGATCGTCCGAAAGCCGGTACTCCAGGGTGTCGGTGATGCTCTCTCCGCCGGGGGCAACGGTGGTTACGAAGAGGAATATGTTGCGGTAGGGGTAGGCCGATCCGGAACGAAGGGTGATGGCCATATCTGCCGCATTGAGGGTGTCGGTTATATCTGCCTTGAAGAGAGGTACATTATACCTGCTCCAGCGCTCTCCTTCCATACTGATGTTGTCGCTGAAGATTATATCGGAACGGCAGCCTGTGAAAAGTACTACGGCGAAAAGTGCCGGCAGGGCTGCCCTGGCCAGCTGCCTAATTGCCCTTTCTCCTCTTTCCATCGCCTCTTCTCTTTTTGCTGCGTTGATTGCCTTTGGGCCTTATGCCCTTTTTACCGGACCCTTTCTCTTTGTCGAAACGGGTAATGCTGTCACTGTTCATCTGAGGCTCTTTGTCTGCAACGGGGGTGTCAGAAATCTTCGCCTCTTCAATTACAAGGAGCTGCCTGGGCTTTACGCCTCTCTTGTTGAGGCGCTGTAACTCTTCTACTCTCTCTACACTAATGGCGGTCATGTTGACCAGACTGTTTCTCTCCTGCGAGTACCAGTAGAGCCTCTTGTACACCTCCATCTTCTGGAAGTAGTAGACAGATTCGCGGGTGTGGAGGGGAACCTCTTTGGGTGGAAACTCTTTCTGGGCATCTATATAACAGTCTCTCTCGTAACTGAGGCAACATTTTAACTTGCTGCACTGACCGGCCAGCTTTTGCGGGTTGAGGGATATATCCTGATCCCGGGCGTCGGCGGTGGTTACCGACATGAAGCACGATATGTGGGTGGCACAGCACAACTCTCTGCCGCACGACCCGATACCACCTATGCGCCCTGCCTCCTGACGGGCACCTATCTGACGCATCTCTATGCGTATTCTGAACTCATCGGCCATTACCCTGATGAGCTTGCGGAAATCGACCCGCTCATCTGCAATGTAGTAGAAGGTGGCCTTGGTGTTGTCGCCCTGAAACTCAACATCGCCGATCTTCATATCGAGGCCCAGGTCATTGGCTATCTGTCTTGAGCGTAGCATGGTGGGTGTTTCACGGCTCTTTGCCTCTTCCCACTTGGCTATGTCGACCGGCCGTGCCTTGCGATATATTTTCCGTAATTCGTCGGTAGGGGGCGGTGAAGGCAGCTTACGCATCACCTCACTTACCAGATGACCTGTCATTGAGACACGACCTATGTCGTGACCGGGCGACGCCTCTACGGCGACAAGATCTCCGGTCTCAAGCTTAAGATCGTTTATGTTGAGGTAAAAACCTTTTCTGGTGTTCTTGAAACGCACCTCGGCAACCCGATTGTCATTACAGTTGGCGGGGATATCTTCCAGCCAGTTGTGTGAATCGAGTTTGTTGAGCCCCCTGCGGTATGTTATATCGGACAGCCTCTCGTCCCCTTCGGAAGAGGGCTGCAAATCATCAAAATTACTCATATCGGTTCCCCCTGCTTATATGCCAGGGTATATATAGTGTGTACTCTCTGAAATGGCAAAAATAACTTATTCCTCCCGTATTGTCAAAACTCACCGCCGTATATGAGCGGCTACCTTCAACGCCATGTCCAGAAATACGATACGGGGGTTGCCGTTTGACTCAATATGCTGATGGGCGCTGTTGAACTCTTTGTACAACCTGCCTATGTTGCGGTTGTTTACCCATGGATGAAACTTCTCGGAGAAGGAGACCTCTCTGTTGGTCATAAAGGTGAGCTTGCGCTCACCGCCGTTGTGGTTCATTATGTAGTTGCCCCGCAGTAACCCCAGACCATAAACAAGGAAGTTTTTCTGTGCCTCCCTGCCGGTGGTGGAACTCTCGTCGGCCCACCTGATAAGTGCCGACAGATCGCGCTTCCAGGCGGCTCTCATAAGATCGCTGAACCTTTTAAGATCGTCGCCTGAGAGCTCTTCGTTGTCTGCCAGGGCTATCGCCCTTACCAGATTGCCGTTGGCTACATGGGCTATCTCTTCTGCCTTTTCGCTGCTCAGCTCACAATGCTTCTTCAGGTGCCGGAAGATGGCCTCACGGCTTATCCCTGTAAAATGTACCATCTGACAGCGGGACATTATCGTGGGAAGTATGTGGTCGGGTTCCTCCGAAACAAGAATAAAGAGGGTTTTGCCGGGGGGCTCTTCTATCATCTTCAGCAGCTTGTTGGCGGCCGTGGGGTGCATCCTTTCGGGCAGCCAGATGATCATGATCTTGTACTCCGATTCGTAGGTTTTCAGGCTGAGCTTTCTGATGATTTCGGCCGACTCCTGGGCGTAGATGAGGCCCTGCGCGTTTTCGACATGGATATGTTTCAGCCAGTCGTTGAGCGAGAAGAAGGGGTTGACGGTGAAGAGTTTACGCCACTCTTTTATGTAGTTGTCCGATACCGGCTCGTTGCTGCGTGCCTTGCGTTCGCTGTTGTTGCTGTCGACTATAGATTCGTAGCTGGGCGAGTTGCGCACCACGGGGAAGACGAAGTGTATGTCGGGGTGTATAAGCTTGTCTGCCTTTCTGCATGAGGCACACTCGCCACAGGAGTCGGAGTCGCTCTTTGCGGTACAGTTGATGTATGCGGCGTAGGCCATGGCCATGGCCAGCTTACCGGTGCCTTCGCCTCCTGTGAAAAGCTGAGCGTGACTGACGCGCTCTTCGGCTACCGATGCGCGCAGGCGCGTAGCAATATCCTCTCTGCCGGGAATATCTCTGAACCGCATAATGATGCCTTTAATCGATGACTGGTCACAAAAATAGTCAAAAAAAAGGGGATATGTGCGCGACGGGCCCATATCCCTTTTGCCATTAAATTTGCAGTAGTAACCAAAAATAAAGCAGTGGAAAAAATAGTCTTTTAATCGAAATTTAATATTAGCTTTGTGCTTTAAGGTGGCCCTTAAACCATTTTTCAATACAACAGGATTTTTTTGGGCGACCTTATTTTCTTTGAATCAAAGTGTTATATAACAATAAGCCTTTGGTCGATAATGGTGTCGATAGAGAGTTTCAATTTTAAGGGCCTCAAAGCCATTGTAAGAGTAGATTTCAATGTTCCGATCGACAGGGAGCAGGGAGAGGCAAAGGTGAAGGATGATACCCGTATAAGGTCATCGCTTCCGACTATCAGGAAGGTTCTGGGAGATGGCGGATCTGTGATACTGGTGTCGCACCTTGGGCGCCCCGATGGCAAAAAAGATGATAAGTACTCTCTCAAACCGGTACATCTTCACCTTCAGGAGTTACTGGGTCAGAAGGTTGCGTTCGCACCACATTGCAGCGGCGGGGAGGTCAAAGCTATGGCAGATGCCCTCAGACCTTCTGAGGTGATGCTGCTGGAGAATATCCGGTACTGCCCGGAAGAGGAGGGGAAACCGGTGTTCCCTGAAGGCTGCGACAGCGCGAAAAAGGAGAAGATAAGAGAGCAGACTGTCAGAGAGCAGAAGAGATTTGCAGCCATACTTGCCGGATACGCCGATATCTATGTTAATGATGCCTTTGGAACCGCACACCGGGCTCACGCAACCACCTCGGTAATAGCCGACTACTATCCCAACGGACGGAAGATGTTCGGTAAGCTTATGAGGCGTGAGCTTAAGGCGCTTGACCGTGTGATGGATAAGGCTGACCACCCCTACACCGCTATAATCGGTGGAGCCAAGGTTTCCGACAAACTCGATGTGATGAGGAATCTGCTTGACCGTGTCGATAATCTCATTATTGGAGGGGGAATGGCTTACACCTTTATTAAGGCGCTCGGCGGAAGTGTGGGCGATTCGCTGTGTGAAGATGACAAGCTCGACACGGCACTCTCGCTTCTCGAGAAGGCCAGGTCGAAATGGGTAAGGGTACTGCTGCCTGTTGATAGTGTCAATGGCAGAGAGTTTAAGGTCGATACCGAAGCGGAGACCACCTGCGCCCATGAGATTCCCGATGGATGGAGGGGGTTCGATATTGGCAGCAGAAGCGTTGAGATGTTCAGGGAGGTGATTCTCTCTTCCAAAACGGTGCTCTGGAACGGCCCTATGGGAGTATTTGAGTTTGATAACTTCGCGAAGGGAACAGTAGATATTGCACGCGCCGTGGCTGAGGCCTCTGATAATGGCGCCTACTCTGTTGTTGGCGGAGGCGATTCGGTGGCCGCAGTAAACCGCTTCAACCTTACCGAAAAGATAAGCTATGTCTCTACCGGTGGTGGTGCCATGCTCGAATATATGGAGGGCAAAATATTACCGGGCATCTATGCAATAAGGGGCTATTAGCCTCTTTAACCCCGTCTGTAAGCCTATTGTCGCAGCCTGACCATTGCAGCCGCAGCGCAGCTGGCCCCTGGCCGGCCAATACACTCTTATTGCAGATTCATCGTGCAGCCGGCCCCTGGCCAGCACCCTCAGTTTTCATACCCGCCATTGCAGCCGGCCTGCAAACAGCCCGCATATTATGCTTCAGGACTTACCGTGGCATACCTGCATGGCAGCCGGCCGGCCCTACGCAGGTCAACAGCCCCCTGCCCTACGCAGGTCAACAGCCCCCCCCTGCCCGCTCCTGGATGTCGGGATAGGTCTGTTACAGGCTCCGGGATGCCGGCACCTGTGCAGCCCTTGTGCCCCGCCGCTGCCGATGTGCAGCCGGCCGGAGATGCTTAGCCTGCCGTGCTGTTGTGTCAGATTTTGAGGGCATTGCCGAAAAAAGAGCTATATTTGAGCGAATCATTAAACTTATGCTCCAAATGAGAATAGTACCTTTTATATTGCTACTGATGGTGCTTTTCATCTCTTGCAAAAAGAGTGATGACGATATGGTCAAATCAGGTATCGATACCATTAGCAACAGGCTCACCTTCGATGGCGAGACCTACTATGCCCTGGGGTTCCACTTTGAATCGGCATCCCTTAAACCGACCAACGGGCAGCCCTTCCCCGATCTGACCCTTGTGCCAACATATAACATAGATGATGAACTGGTATCGGTTATGATAGAGGGCCCGCCCGGTATCTCTAACCCATTCGCTTTGGTCGGAGCCTATAGCACAGAGGCTGAGGCTATAGAGGCCATGGGGGCTGTCCGTGAGATAGAGACTGAAGATTACAGATGGTCAAGGTCTGCCAATGGGATAGAGCCTAACCAGGTGTGGGTATATATTACTCCCGGCTCGCACTTTGCCAAGTTTCGCATAGTATCGGTTCAGGAGAAAGATCCCGAGCCGGATCAGAATATAGTGAAGTGCAGCTTTCAGTGGGTGTTTCAGCCCGATGGCAACCTCCCTTTTCCCCAATAGTATCTCTTATGGATGAGGGTCTGATCATACCTGCCGGCAAGGCGGAGTTTGACAGTGTGGCGCTTGATATGTTCCGGCTTCAGGCCGTAGATAATCCTGTATATAGTGAGTTTGTGGGGCTGCTGGGCATAGACCCCCGTAAGGTTAAGTCTGTTACCGATATCCCCTTTATGCCTGTCTCCCTTTTCAAGAGCCACCGTGTGCTGACAGGCGGCGACCACTATGAGGCTCTATTTACAAGCAGCGGTACAACCGGCTCTACCCCCTCAAAACATTATGTCCGGAGTCTGGCGCTGTATGAGCACAGCTTTACCGCTGCATTCCGCCACTTTTACGGTGATATTCCGGGCTACACCATAGCGGCACTGCTGCCCTCATATGTTGAGAGGGGAGGCTCTTCTCTAGTCTATATGGCAGAGCACCTTGTTGCCGCTACCGGCTCGCCGCTAAGCGGCTTCTACGATGGTAGCAGAAGCGCTATGGCTGAGTTGGTGGCCCGGCATGCCGGCAATGGCCATGAGCAGGGGCGGCAGCTTCTTATTATCGGTGTTACCTGGGCTCTTCTAAAGATGGCCCGTGAATGGGGCCCCGATCTGAAGGGGGCTATCGTTATGGAGACAGGGGGCATGAAGGGGATGGGCCACGAGATGGTGCGTGAGGAGCTTCATGCCGAATTGTGCGGCAGGCTGAATATCGAAGTGGTACACTCGGAGTATGGGATGTGTGAGCTTCTCAGTCAGGCCTACTCGAAGGGGGGAGGCCGCTTTTATACCCCGCCCTGGATGAAGGCTCTTGTTGCAGACACGACCAATCCTCTCTCTCTCTCCTGCCGGCCCGGAGTAAGGGGCTCAATCAATGTGATAGATCTGGCCAACAGACACTCCTGTGCCTTTGTGGCCACGGCAGATCTTGGAGTTCTCTGCGATGATGGCGGTTTTGAAATTACGGGCCGCATTGACAATTCAGAGGTACGGGGGTGTAATTTGTTGTAGCGGACCTTGCTACCCCACCGCTTAGGTCCACCCCGCCTCTCCCGCCTCCCTATTTTTATTACCTTTGTCATACTACAGAAGCGCTGTAAGAGTTATCATTATAGGTTGAAAAAGAAGGAGTAAGTTTGCGGAACTCAAGAGTACCATATCTGCTGCTGATTGCCATGGCTTGCCTGATGGTGGCCGGCGGCTGTTCTGTTGAAAAAAATACATCTCTTTCACGCTTCTACCATAACCTCACGGCACGCTATAACATATACCATAACGGAACACAGAGCTACCGGGCCGGTATAAAAAGGATCGCAGAGAACCACAGTGACGACTACTCTCTGCTGCTGCCGGTCTTTGACCATAGTGACGAGCAAACCGTGGCCGTTGCTGATGCTGATATGGAGCGGGCCATACAGAAGGCGTCGATCATCATAACACAGAAGAGTATTACGGCACGCCCGGAGAGGCGATCGGGCTCGCGCCGGGATGAGGAGTTCTATAACCGCCGTGAGTACAACAGATGGGTAGATAACGCCTACCTGCTAATGGCCAAGGCGCGATTTCACCGTCATCAGTTCGATCAGGCCCGTGCCTCTATTAACCTTATGAGAGAGATAAGCCTTGATGATGATATTATCAACGAGGGAATAATATGGCTGGCCAGAATACATACCGAGAGGGGTAACTATAGTGAGGCGCTCAGGACGCTGGGTGAGACGGGTGGCCCATCTCTGATATCGAGGTCTCTCAGGCCGCTATACCATAGCACTCTGGCCGACATCTATCTGCGGCAGGGTGATTACGCCCGGGCTATTGAACCGCTGGCGCTGGCTGCCGGAGAGGTGAGGGACAGGCGCCAGAGGTACAGGCTCACCTTCCTGAAGGCGCAGCTCTACGCCGAAACAGGTAATGTGGCGGAGGCAATCAGGGCTTACGAGGCGGTTGTAGGTATGCGCCCTCCATATGAGGCTGAGTTTAACGCGCGTATAAATATGGCGGGTGTTGTTGACAGCTCTGCCGGCGATGCGGAAGATATTATGCGTCAACTGCGAAGGATGCTGCGCGATGAGAAGAACAGGGAGTACCTGGATCAGATTTACCTTGCCAAAGGCGATCTGGCTGCCAGACTCGGAGATACTGACTCGGCGGTTGACTATTACCATCAGGCTGCTGCAGCATCGTCACCTTCAACGGGTGGCGGCGGAGCGGGCAGGGCCTATCTGGCTCTTGCTACATACTACTACGATAAGACCGATTTCTTCAACGCGGGGCTCTATTATGACAGCGCCATGGCGGTGATAGATGAGAGATACCCTGACTTCGATGAAATAAGCAGACGGGCAGACAACCTGGGCCTGCTGGTGAGGGAGCTGGCCGTAATAAGGCACGAGGATAGCCTCAGAATGGTGGCGCTGATGTCGCCGCAGCAGCGCTCTAATCTCATAGCAGGGATAATAGAGAGGGAGCGTGCCTCTGAACAGGAGGGGAGGGCCACGCAGCAGATGGCATACAACCTGGGGCAGTTCTATGAGAGTGAGAGGCGATTCAGGGATAATATTCAACAGGAGGGGAGCTGGTACTTCTATAACCAGACTGCCCTGGCCTTTGGCCGGTCGGAGTTCTCCAGACGCTGGGGCGACAGACCGCTGGAGGATAACTGGCGCCGCAGCAACAGGAGGGAGGTTTCGGATGTTATGCCGGGAGAGGAGACCGGAGAGGAGGCTGCCGGGGAGGAGGATCGCTCCGGCCGCTTCAGCCATGACTACTATATGGCAAACCTGCCGCTTAACGATTCGCTATTTCTGCTGTCTGAGATGACGAGCGCCGGAGCTCTGTACAGGGCGGGTACTATCTATAAGGAGAGGCTTGGCGAGGATGGCCGTGCTGCGGGCAAATGGGTTGAACTTGTTGAGAACTTCCCGGGCCATCAGGATGCCCCGGCGGCTCTGTATAAGCTCTATCTTCTCTATGCCGACGAAGATGCCTCGCGCTCTGACCGCTACCGCCAGAGGCTTCTTGACCGCCACCCCGAATCGCATTATGCCAGGCTGCTAACCGACCCCGATTTCATTGAGAGGGAGCGGAGAGAGCAGGAGCGTGCCGGCAACCTTTACCGCAGTGCCTACGAGAACTATCAGGCGGGCCGCTACGAGGAGGCGGCTGAGATATGCCGTACCATTACCGCAGAGCTTCCTGACCATGAGATAATTCCTATGGTGAGGCTGCTCTACGCGCTTACCTACGGCGCAAGGGGCGATGAACAGGCCTACTGGCAGCATCTCACATCGCTGGTGAGGGACTTCCCCGAAACCGATCAGGCTGTGAGGGCTTCTGAGATGATGGATGCCATTGGCCGTGAAAGACCTGAGATAAGGGTAGAGCACGACAGGGAGATCGTCGAGGAGCTATACAGCTTTGAGCCGGGCGCCCAGCACCTCTTTGTGCTGCTTATTACCAATCCGGGGTTCAATATCAACAGGGCGGTTTTCGATGTTATCAACCACAATATTGACACCTACAGAGACAGGAATTTCCGGGCCGACGGCCAGCTTGTGGATGGCCGCTTTGTTACCGTCACCGTGGGCCGCTTTGAAGATTCGCGCGACGCACTCGAATACTACAGGGCGTTCGACGCGCTCAGCATAGTGCGCGACAGCTCGCCGGAAACCACCATGACATTCGTGATAACCGCTCCCAACCTTGAGACTCTGCGCAACGACCGCGACCCGGAGCGTTACATGCTGTTTTTCCGTGAATACTATCTTAACGAAGATGTCGGAGGAACCGGGGGGTCGCAGCCGGCCGGGGGGCGATAGCATCAGACTGCGGGAGCCGATGGGGGTGAGCTGCTCTGACAACAGATTAAGGGAGAGATGATGCTGAAAAATGGAGGCTGCCTCTGTGTGTGTGGGTGTCGGTCAGTTCCGGCGGTTATGCGGGTCACAGCTCATTTTGCGGGACGGCGCGGTTTTTGTTGGCAGGAGCGGGTTTACGGGCCGGCGTGGTTCCACCGAAAAGATTGAAACGCTCTGCTATGTAGCCTGAAGAACGATAATAGGAAAGGAGAGGCCCATGACGGGAGCAGCAAAGGGTGTGAAGATATTGTGGGTAGATGATGAGATAGAGCTACTGAGGCCGCATGTTATTTTTCTTCAGGAGAAGGGGTTTTCTGTCGATATATGCAGCAACGGCAGTGATGCCCTCGATATGGTGGGCAATGAGAGCTACGACCTTCTTTTTCTCGATGAACATATGCCGGGGATGAGCGGTATGGAGACGCTGCGAGCTATACGCGAAACGGCACCTGCACTTCCGGTTATTATGGTTACACGAAGCGAGGAGGAGTCACTGATGGAGTCGGCGATAGGCTCTTCGGTAACCGATTTTTTGATTAAGCCGGTAAATCCTAACCAGATGCTGCTTGCGGTTAAGAAGGTTACCGAACAGTCGCGGCTGGTAACCGAAAAGGTGCGTACGCACTATCTGGAGGCTTTCAATGAGATTTCGGGGCGCATAGGCGGTGCCTCAACGATCGGAGATTGGTATTCGCTGTACCGCACTCTGGTCTTCTGGCAGATGGAGCTTGAGCGCTCAACAGATACCGGTTTGCATGAGATAATCGATTCGCAGACGGAGGAGGCCAACACGGTTTTTGCCCGCTTTATTAGCTCGGTGTGGGAGCGGTGGATGGCTGGTGATGATGGCGGTGGCGAAGCTCCTTTGCTATCGCCCCATGTTATGAGCAGGAGGGTGCTGCCTCTTCTTGAAGAGGAGCGGCCTGTGGTTATGGTGGTTATAGACAACATGAGGTTTGACCAGTGGCGTGCCATTGCTCCGCTGCTGAGCAACCACTACAGGGTAAGGAGCGAAGAGCTCTATACAAGCATACTGCCTACCGCAACACAGTACTCACGCAACGCCCTTTTCGCAGGCATGATGCCGGGGGATATCAGGAAGCAGTATCCGCAGCTATGGGTTGATGATGACTCTGACCAGGGGAAGAATATGCATGAAGAGGAGCTGCTCTCGCTTCTTCTGGAGCGGGAGAAGAGAGATATTAGGTGGAGTTATGAGAAGATAATGACGGCCGGTGCGGGTCGCCGTCTGAATGACAGGTACAGGAGCATTATCGATAGCCGTTTTACCACTGTTGTAGTCAATGCGGTAGATATGATATCTCACTCCCGTACCGATGTGGGGGTGATGAAAGAGCTGGTGGCCGACGAGGCCTCGTTCCGATCTCTTACAAGGTCGTGGTTTACCCACTCGCCGGTGGCCGAACTGTTGAAGAATCTGGCCGCAACCGATGCTTTGGTGGTGATAACTACAGATCACGGTAACATAAGGGTGAGAAACCCGCTGAAGATTATCGGCGATAAGAGCACATCACCCAACCTGCGCTATAAGCTTGGCAGAAACCTTGCCTACGACAAGAAAGAGGTTTTTGCCATTACCGATCCGCAGCGCGCAAGGCTTCCTGCAGTGAATATCTCATCGAAGTTCATTTTTGCGACGGGAGCCGATTTTCTGGTTTATGCCAATAACTACAACCACTACGCCTCGTACTACCGCGACACCTTTCAGCACGGAGGAATATCTCTGCAGGAGATGCTCTGTCCGCTTGTGATACTGGATCCGGTGCAGTAGTTTGCTGCTATTTTGGTGGGGTGTAATACTGGTTTTTTCTTTCAAATTTTGGGGTGGGAGAAAGGCTGGCTGATCAACTTTTGGTCTTGGCCCAAAGTAGGCTTCCACCTTTTTGGCTTGACCAAAAGCTTTCTCTTGTTCTTTTAGCTTGACCAAATTTCGGCTTTCTACCTTTGCTTGACCAACAATTCTCTCTCACCTTTTTTTGCTTGGACCAAAAAAAGGTGACCAACCGAGGTCGGCGAAGCCGGGCGAGCTCGCGACCGAACGGAAGCAAAAAAA
>SLNP01000073.1 GCA_007132995.1 Bacteroidales bacterium
ACTTTGGGTCAAGCCAAAAGCTGAAAGAAAAAACCGCCTTGACATGAAGGCGGCTTTGCTTTACTTAGAAGTGGAGCTGGCGGGAATCGAACCCGCGTCCAGTCAGGGAGACCATATGCTTTCTACATGCTTAGTTCTGCTCTATTGTCGGGAACGGCCAGGTGCAGAACAACCAAACCGAACCTTATCTCACTTAATTTCATCGGTAAACCGGAGAGTTTTACCGACTATACCTTAATTGCGTGCGTCTCCGTATCGGGATGGCTAAGGTAGTAACCTCCCGGGAAACGTCCCGTTCCGGTACCTGGTACCGGAATAAGCATAGCTTACTGTTATTCGGCTACGCAGCGAGAGCGTAATTGTTTTCGCCATTTAAAGATCATGACACAGTTGGGGTCGCGCCATCACACCCTGCATGCTTACATACCACCTCATCTGCTGTCAAGACCATGTCAGCCCCATGGTATGGTCTGCAAATATAGCTTATAAATAACAAAATATGCTATACGGCCACATCTTTCCGTCAAAAAGCGGGCCGGAATTTATATCTTCACGCAGTTATTTTTACAAACTCCCTGCCACATCAAATATAATGGTGAACAGGTCAACTTAAGGTATGTCTGATAACATTAAAAGTATAGGTATTCTTCGTGAAACCAAGGAGCCTCCCGACAGGAGGGTCCCCATAACTCCCGGGCAGATAGCCTCTCTTATGGTGCAATATCCGGATGCCCGTTTTCTTGTACAGCCTTCCGAACTGAGATGCTACAGCGATGAAGAGTATAAGAGTGCCGGTGTTGAACTAACTGAAGATCTTTCCGGGTGTGACATACTGATGGGAGTAAAAGAGGTAGATAAAGAGACTTTTATCGCTGACAAGAGGTATCTGTTCTTTGCCCATGTGGGTAAGGAGCAGCCTCATAACAGGGATATGTTCAGGGAGCTGGTAAGGGAGAGAATAACTCTGACCGACTATGAGTATCTCATTGACAAGTCGGGAGCACGCGTGGTAGCTTTTGGCCGGTGGGCCGGAGTGGTCGGCGCCTATAACGGACTAAGGGCCGCAGGCATTAAGAGTGGCCGTTTTGAGCTTAAAAGGGCAGCCGATTGCAGAGATTTCCAGGAGCTTGTTTCACACCTCAGGTCGGTTACCCTTCCCGATAACTACAGAATAGTGGTTACCGGTGGAGGTCGTGTTGCCAGTGGAGCGGTCGAAATACTGGAAGGGTGTGGCATACAGCATGCGTCGCCCTCTGAATATCTTCAGAACAGAGATGCTACCCCACTGTACTGCAGGATAGGTCCGGAGCACTACACCAGAAGGAGGGAAGGAGGCGGATTCGACTGGAACCATTTTATAGAGAATCCGGGGCAGTATGAATCGACATTTGCTCCCTATGCAGCCGCTTCAGATCTGTTTATCGCATGCCACTACTGGGATCCCGCAAGCCCCTCTTTTTTCAGTGGCGATGATGTGAAAGACCCGGGTTTCAGGATATCTGTGGTCGCCGATATAAGCTGCGATATAGGCGGACCTATACCAACCACACTCAGGGCATCAACGATAGATGATCCGTTCTTCGATTATAACAGAGAAGATGGCACCGAAGAGAGCCCTTTCTCTGACCCCTCAAATATTACAGTGATGTCTATAGACAATCTTCCGGGTGAGTTGCCGCGCGACGCCTCGGAAGATTTCGGCCAACAGCTTATAAAGTCTGTTATCGATGATCTCATAAGAGGGGTTGAATCTGACATGCTTGCAGAGGCAACAATAACCAGAGAGGGGAGGCTTACACCAAAATTCGACTACCTTGAAGGGTATTTAAAAATATAATATTATACAAACCGATGATTTTGAGACAATTAATATAACCTTAACTAAACTACTGATTATGTCATTAAAGCGTTTATTGATTATTGCGGCAGCCTTTCTGATACCTGCCACCTTTTTTGCACAGGACAACTATCCTGTTATCGGTATCAGGGATGTGCGGCCATCAACATGGCTTCTGCAGGGAGCCAGAGTGGTTGTTGACTACCAAACCACCCTCGAGGATACCGATATCCTTATAAGAGATGGAAAAATCGTCGAGGTGGCCAGGGGTATAAGAGTACCTGAAGGGGCTAAAGTCATTGATCTTCAGGGTAAAAGTGTATATCCCTCGTTTATCGATCTCAACACCAACTATGGTGTTGCCCGGGGTGGTCGCGAAACACAGGCTCAGATTACCGGACTCGATCCTTCTGTTTTGCAGATGCTGGGTGGCGCTGCGCGCCAGTCGGCCCAGAGGATTATGAATGCAGACTACTGGAATCAGGGCATCAGGGAGAACTTTGATGCACTCTCTATGTTTGAACCCAGCTCCAGCGAGGCAGCAGAGTTCAGGAGTGCCGGCTTTGGAACGGTTATGACCTATCGCAACGACGGTATTGCAAGAGGAACATCTGCACTGGTAACGCTGGCCGATGAGGAGAGAGCTAATAAGGTTGTGCTGGTTGACCGTATGGCAACAAATTTCTCCTTTGCAAGAGGGACTTCAGCCGATGGCTACCCCAATTCGCAGTTCGGAAGTATTGCGCTGCTTCGTCAGTTCTATTACGATGCTGAGTGGTACAACGCACTACCCAGAGGTATGTTTCATGATGAAGCACTCGAGGCTGAACGGAGAAACCGTGAGTTGCCAAAATTTTTCGATGTTAATAACCTGAATGAGATTTTAAGGGCACAGAACCTTGGCAGGGAGTTTGGCTTCAGCTACATTGTTCATGGTAATGGAACCGAATACAGGAGGTTGAATGATGTGAAAGAGTCAGGTGCAATATTGACTCTGCCACTGAATTTCCCCAATGCTCCTGATGTATCAGATCCCTACCGTGCCCAGGGAGTAGGAATAGCACAGCTTAAACACTGGGAGATGGCTCCCTTTAACCCAAGAATGGTAGCGGAGTCAGGTATAGAGTTTGCCCTCACCTCGGCAAATCTGCGCCGCAGGGCCGACTTTCTTGGTAACCTGCGCAGGGCAGTTGCCAATGGTCTGGATGAGAGCCTGGCGCTTCGTGCGCTTACCGAGATACCTGCCAGAATTGCAGGTGCCGAAGATATGGTGGGTGCAGTAAGGCCTGGAATGGTGGCAAACCTGCTTATAACCTCAGGCGATATCTTCAGCACTGATTGTGTTATATATGAGAACTGGGTGCAGGGCAGGCAGTATGTCATCAACCCGATGGATGCAATAAACCTCTCAGGCGTATATGACCTTAATGCAGGAACCCGCAGATATTCACTTGAAATAGAGCATGCAGGCAACAGAATCACTGCCCGCATAATTTCAGGAGGTGAAACTATCAGGGCAGAAGCCTCTCTCAATGCAGACCTTATCAATATCAGGTTTGCACAGGATGGTGAGAGAGTAAGGTTTTCAGGAGTTGTGAAAGATAGTGATCTTATAGGCCATGGACAGTTTGGCGATGGTGACTGGCTTGCCTGGAAAGCTACCTACCGTGAGCCTATGGCCACCAGAGAGCGCCAGCAGCGCGAGAGAACAATACCTGAGATACCCGGGAGGGTTATGTATCCCTTTATGGCCTACGGATGGTATGAGAGACCTCAGCAGGAGGATATGTTGATCAGGAATGCCACTGTATGGACCATGGAAGATGATGGTATTCTTGAGAATACCGATGTGCTTGTACGGGGTGGAAAAATAGTTGAGATAGGCAGGAGTATCCAGGCCCGTAATGTCAGGGAGATAGATGGTACAGGTTATCACCTCACCCCCGGCCTGATAGATGAGCATAGCCATATAGCGACAAGTGCCACCAATGAGACCGGTCTTAATATAACACCTCAGGTAAGGGTGAAAGATGTTATCAATCCCGATAGCAGAGCTATCTACCAGCAGCTGGCTGGTGGGCTTACAACATCGCACCTGCTTCACGGATCTGCAAATCCGATAGGAGGCCAGGGGGCGATTATCAAGCTTCGCTGGGGTGCCGGTGCAGATGAACTGCTGGTTGAAAACCAGACCACCTTCCTTAAGCATGCTCTTGGAGAGAATGTCAAAAGGGCAGGAGGTCGTTTCCCCAATACAAGAATGGGAACCGAACAGATAATAAGAGACAACTACCTGAGGGCACTCGAGTATGCAGAGGAGTGGAGAGCCTATAATGCCCTTTCCAGAAGGGAGAGAGAAAATGCCATACCACCGCGCAGGGATCTGCAGCTTGAGGCAATAGCCGATGTTCTGGAAGAGAGAAGCTTCATGGCCTGCCACACCTATGTGCAGAGTGAGACCAATATGATAATGCGTCTGGCTGAGGAGTTTGGAATAGTTGCACATACTCTTGTACACAACAATGAGGGGTACAAGGTTGCAGATATTACCGCAGAGCATGGTGCCGCGGTCTCGGTATTCAGTGATTGGTGGGCCTATAAAAATGAGGTCTGGGAGGGAACCCCCTATAACGCCTCTATGCTGCATGAACAGGGCGTGCTGACAGTTATCCACTCCGATAATGCCGAGCTGGCAAGACGGATGAACCAGGAGGCAGGCAAGATGGTGCTGTATGGAAATATGGATCATCAGGATGCGCTTGCAATGGTTACCATCAATGCGGCGAAAGTACTGCATCTTGACGACCGTATAGGAAGTATTAAGGTGGGTAAGGATGCCGATCTGGTGCTCTGGACAACCAATCCGCTCTCAATGTATGCCAGGGCAGAACTGACTATGATAGAGGGTACAGTCTATTATGAAGAGAGCAGAGACAGAGAGCTGAATGAGTACTTTAACAACGAGAGAAACAGGATAATACAGAAGATACTGTCACAGCAGGGCAGGTAAAACTTCCTCATTCCTGTTGATATGAAACTTATATATAATTGTATAAAGAGAAATCAGATGAAAAAAGAGATAATAACACTAATTACGGCACTGTTCATCTTACTGCCCTCTCTGACAGCTCAGGTACCTGTACCTGCTCCACCGCAGAGCGAGGGAATAGTTCTTTCCGGAGGAACAGTACATACAGGCGATGGCAGAGTTATTGAAAATGCTGCAGTAGCTTTCGATAACGGAGTCATAGTTGCAGTAGGCAGCGCCGCCGAGGTGACATCGGCCCACTCATCTTTCAGAAGGGTTGATGTAACAGGTAAACATATCTATCCTGGTCTTATAATGCCCGGAACCAATCTTGGGCTGGCAGAGATAGGCGGTCACGGTGTGGCGACAGATCATACAGAGATGGGACGCTACAACCCTGGTGTAAGGGCAATAGTAGCCTATAATACGGACTCGCATGTGCCCCCTGTAATACGCTCTGCGGGTGTTCTGCTGGCGCAGATAACTCCCAACAGTGGTGTGATACCCGGGCTCTCGTCGGTTGTTCAGCTAGATGCCTGGACCTGGGATCAGGCTGCATATAAAAAAGATGGAGGTATGCAGGTTAACTGGCCCTCTACAGCACAGGCAGGCGGTGGAGGCCGCTCAGCCTATGACAGAACGGTCGAGGAGCTTGAGACACTCTTTGATGATGCAAGGGCCTACCTTAGCGATACCAGTCCCAACAGAAGGAGGAACCTTAACCTGGAACCTTTTGAGGGGCTTTTCGACGGTTCACGCATCCTCTACATCAACGCCTCTGACGCAAGGGGAATCATGGCCTCTATACTATTCTTCAAGAGGCAGGGTGTTCAGAGAATCGTGCTGCTCAATGCTACCGAAGAGGCATGGCTGGTGAGAGACTTCCTGAAAGAGCATGACATTCCGGTAATAGCCGGTCATGTTCACAGTATGCCCCGTTTCGATCATAGTGATACAAGGATGACATACAGGCTACCGGCCCTCTTTATGAAAGAGGGAATCCTTACAGGGCTGACACACAGCAGTACAACTTACGGCTTTAACCTGCCTTTCGTTGCAGGCCAGGCAGTGGGTTATGGACTTACCCCTGAAGAGGCTCTTCAGCTTATTACACTTAATAATGCCAAAATTCTGGGTATAGACGACAGAACCGGCTCTATAGAGGTTGGAAAGGATGCCAACCTGCTGGTGTCAGGCGGTGATATTCTTGACCTTATATCGCATGATATAGAGACAGCCTTTATTCAGGGAAGAGAGATAGACCTGGATAACAAGTTCAGGCAGCTCCGCGACAAGTTTAACCAGAAATTTGAGCAGCGGTAGATATATCTGTTACCGTTATGGCCGATTCGCTGAACATCGTTATCGCCGGGCCGGCATGGCCATACAGAGGTGGTATAGCTACCTTTAACGAGCGGCTGGCAGCGCAGTTCAATTCTGATGGTCATAACTGTAAAATAATTACTTTCAGGCTGCAGTACCCCTCTTTGCTATTTCCTGGTAAAACCCAGTATAGCGGAGGGGCTGCCCCTGAGGGTATTGCTGTTAAGAGGCTTATAAACTCTATTAATCCCTTTAACTGGTTATTGACAGGGCTTAAGATAAAGAGGGAGAGGCCCGATATTCTGCTTGTCAGGTACTGGACACCCTTTCTTGCACCCGCCCTTGGCACCATTGCCCGAATAGCAGGGGGTAATGGCCATACCAGGGTTGTTGCCCTGTTCGATAATGTGATACCCCATGAGAGACATTTTTTTGATAATGTGTTGACACGGTTCTTCGCACGGTCTGTGAAAGCTGCCGTAACTATGACAGATAGTGTCACATCTGATCTCAGGAGGTTTAATGACAGGATACCTGTGCTAACTACACCCCACCCGCTTTTCGATAACTATGGAACTGATCCCGGAAGGTCGGTCAGCGCCTCTTCGCTGGGCCTGGATGAAGGTAAAAGATATATCCTCTTCTTTGGCTTTATAAGGCGTTATAAGGGCCTTGACCTGCTTCTTGAGGCCTTTTCCCTTACAGGGATACGCGAGAGCGGTAATGTAAAGCTTATTGTTGCGGGCGAATTCTATGATGATGAGGCTCTCTGTAAAGGGATAATAGAAGAGAGGGGGATGGAGAATGACATTGTTCTTATAGACAGATTTATAGCAGATGAGGAGGTGCCCTGCCTTTTCAGTGTTGCAGATATTGTGGTACAACCGTATCGTACAGCTACCCAGAGCGGAGTTACGCAGATAGCCTACCACTACAGGAAACCAATGATAGTTACTGAAGCAGGAGGGCTCTCAGAGATGGTGCCACATAATCGTTGCGGCTTTGTCGTAAAACCAGAACCGGAAGATATCGCTTCAGCGATAGATATCTTTTTCAGCGGTGACTATAAAGAGAGGTTCGCAGACGGAATAGAGAGACAGAGGGCTCTTTACGACTGGCACAGGATGACCTCTGCCATCATCAAACTATCGCGGGGGATAGATGGGGATAGCAAAACGGCATAACTGCCCATTTAAACTATCTGTCTGTATCGCCCCCGGTCAGCCCTTCTATACCCAGGGTGTCGCTTACAAGATAGTGGTTGCGGTCGGAAGCGTTTCTGGTAATAAGTTCTCCGAGAAAACCGGTCAGGAAGAGTAATGAACCTATTATCATGGCTGTGAGCCCCAGGAAAAAGAAGGGGGTGTCGGTTACCAGTGGCGATCTCATATCATGAACAAGATGGTATATCTTTCTGGCCCCGACTACTATGGCCATTGCGAAACCGATCAGGAACATTATGGTTCCCAGAGAACCGAATAGGTGCATCGGACTTTTGCCAAACCTTGTAATAAAACTGACTGTGAGAAGATCCAGATAACCCTTGATAAATCTGTCTAATCCATATTTTGTAACGCCATACTTCCTGGCACGGTGAGTTACTACCTTCTCTCCAATATTCCTGAATCCTGCCTCATGTACCAGCATTGGTATGTAACGATGCATCTCACCATATAGCTCTATACTCTTCACAACATCGTTACGGTAAGCCTTCAGCCCGCAATTGAAATCGTGCAGCCTGATACCAGATGTTTTCCGGGCAGTAAAGTTGTAGAGTCGGCTGGTTATCTTTTTAATAAACGGATCGTGACGCCTCTTTTTCCATCCCGAGACAAGATCATAGCTATCTTCATTTACCATCCTGACCAGCTCAGGTATCTCATCGGGGCTGTCCTGAAGGTCGGCATCCATGGTTATGACAACATCTCCGGTGGCAACAGAGAAGGCGGTTCTGAGTGCAGCCGCTTTGCCGTAATTGCGACGAAACCTGATGCCCTTTACCGATACTTTTGCAGATGCCGATCTCTCAATCTCATTCCATGTTGAATCGGAGCTTCCGTCATCAATAAAAATGAGCTCATACCGCAGGTTATTGTTGTTACAGACCCTCTCTATCCACCTTTCGAGCTCAGCTATCGACTCCTCTTCATTGTATGCCGGTACTATAACTGATACATCCATAATTTACTCCCTTTTATTCAATGGTCTCTCTCTTTTACTCTGCTCAACAGAAGCGCGGTTATTAGTGAGCAGAATAGCGATCCGGCAAAAGATTGCACCATCTGGCCGGCCGCTATCAAATGTGGCTTCAGCCTCTCTGCCCGTGCTGCCAATCTCTCCTCTACCTGTTGCTCGCTGAGACCGCTGTTTATCAGATCACTCTCTTCTGCTGCTAGCTGTATGTCTGCCAGGCCGGTGTCGACCACCCCGTAAAGAATCAGTACCGTAAAGGCCATACATATTCCGTAATATAGTGATGCAACAGCGCCTGCACCTACAGCCGCTCCATAGGTTATCTCTCTGCTTCTGTGAGTGTCGCGGTACTTTTTAATTATGTAGTAGTTGGCGGCGAGAAGCAGCGGTATCCATAGTACCGGCCGGAGCTGCGAAAAGAGATCTCCTGTAATATAGAACAGTACAAGAGAGAGAGAGCCTGCAAGGCCCAGTATAAAACCGCCTGGTATCATCGCTCTCCAGAGCTTAAAGGCGCCCTTTCTCTCTTTTTTCTCTATATTCATATCTCTCTGCCCGGGCGAACCCGCTGCCTGCGCAACAGATGCAAACCCCTTTTCTGCCCTGTGATTTTTCTCTTAAATGTTCACTAACAATGCTATATCTCTCTTTACCGGAACATAAAGGGCAAATATAAATGAATTATGGCTATTATGAACCTATATTTCTTTTGCGTGTGCGCCGGAAATTACTAATTTTGCACGGGGTAAGTCTCATACGACCAGCTCCTGCTGAACTCCCCCAGGACCGGAAGGTAGCAAGGGTAGGCGGTTGTAGCGGTGCGATATGAGTAGCTTGCCCCTTTTTTTTTGCAGAGTATGAAAATAAGAGTATTTGAAGAGAATCCGGAAGGAAGAAAGATTGCAAGCATTACTGAGATGCTCGAGAGGGGAGGGGTAGTGGTATATCCTACCGATACGGTCTATGCTTTGGGATGCGATATCCTGGCCCAGAAGGCGATAGAGAAGATTGCCCGCCATAAGGGACTCAATCCTGATAATCCCGATGCCTCTCTTATATTTCAGGACATGAGTCAGCTCTCAGAATATACCGTGGTGAGAGATAACAATATCTTTAAACTGTTAAAGCGTAATCTTCCCGGCCCCTTTACCTTTATTTTAAAGGCCAATAACCAGATACCAAAAATGTTTCGCAACCGTAAGAAGACTGTCGGTGTCCGGATACCTGACAGTAATATTGCCCTGGAGATTGTGCGCCAGCTGGGTAGGCCCATTATGACGACATCTGTCCGTGATGACGATGATGTGATAGAGTATACTACAGATCCGGAGCTGATATATGAGAGATACCGTGATTTTGCTGACATGGTTGTAGATGCAGGTTATGGCCATAATGTACCCTCTACCGTGGTGGACTGTACCGGCGATGAACCGGTTATTGTCAGGCAGGGTATAGGTAAACTGGAGTGGTAAGCATAATCACCGGAAACAAGGCTACGATCTGTAGAAGGCGGATGACAGTAGAACCAGCACGGTAAATAGCTCAAGCCTTCCCGTTAGCATAAGGAATGAGAGAAACCATTTGCCGTAACCGGGAAAGTGAGAATAGTTTTCAACCGGGCCAACATCACCTATACCAGGCCCTATGTTACCAAGCGTTGCCGCAACCGCTCCCAGAGAGCTTTTGAAATCATAACCCATGGCCGATACAATAATGATGCTTACACCGGCAATAAGAAAGTAGAGCACTACAAATGCCTGTACCTGATTGATTAGGGGCGGGGGTACCACCTTTCTGTTTATTCTAAGTGGTATTACAGCGCTCGGGTGTATTATTCGCTTAAATTCCTGTCTGCTGTTTTTTGTCAGAATCAAAAGCCGTAACATCTTTATCCCCCCTCCGGTGGAACCGGTAGAACCGCCTGTGAACATTAAGATAAACATTATCATTAGCAGAAACGATCCCCACATGTTGTAGTCTGACACAACATAACCTGTGGTGGTTATAATGGCGGTAACCTGAAAAGCTCCTTCTGAAAAAGCCCTTGCAGGAGCCACACCATGACGCAGCCAGAGGGTTGACGAGACAAGCAGTATGGCGATAACCACCAGCCCGAGAAAGAATCTGAACTCATCGTTTCTCCATATTTTCCCAAACCTGCCCTTGAAGCCATAATAGATAAGCGGGAAGTTGACACAGGTCAGAAACATGAATATTGTTATTACACCATATATGTATGCCGAGTCGTAATAGGCTATACTGGCATTTCGTGTGCTGAAGCCGCCTGAAGCCATGGTTGTAAAAGAGTGGCAGACCGCATCGAAAAGAGACATGCCTCCTGCATAGAGAAGTATTCCGGCCAGTGTGGTCAGCAGTACATATATGAACCACAACCTTTTCGAGGTTCCACTTATTTTTGGATGTATCCTGTCTTTGGTAACCCCGGGTACCTCTGCGGCAAACAGCTTGTAGTTTCCAATCTTTATTTCTCCGATTATGGCGATAGAGAGGACTACAATTCCCATACCTCCCAGCCATTGGGTTATACTCCTCCAAAATAGTATGCCATGGGCGGTTGACTCAATATCTGTAAGTATTGTTGCTCCGGTTGCGGTAAAGCCGGATACCGACTCAAACAGAGCATCGGAAAAGGTGTCAGTGGTTCCGCTTAAAAGATAGGGGAGGGTGCCTGTCAGGAAAAAAAGGAGGTATGACCCCGTAACAATCACATATCCCTCTCTGGCTCCAATAGTTACATCGGTTCGCCTGAAAGGGATATAGAGCGACAGACTTACAATATAGGAGATGGCTGTTGAGATGCCCAGAGCCCTGGTATCGGGCTCTTCGGGGAAAAAGAGTGATACCAGAAACGATACTGCCATTGCCGTTGAGGCGATCAGCAGCAGTGACCCGCAAACCTTTACTACTATTTTGTACTTCAGCATCAGGCGAGGAATCGTGAAACCTTATCTATTGTATCGGGAAGGTTGAAAATAACAACCTTGTCTCCGGCAGCTATCCTGGTACTGCCAGTTGCAATGTAGGGCCTGTCGCCCCGAACGCCACCACCCACAATGGCCCCTTTCGGGAACCCTATCTCTCTCAGGGTCCCCCTTGTAATTCTGGCACCCTCGGGAACAAGGAACTCGTAGGCCTCTGCCTCTGTTCCTGTCATATATTTTATCTCCATTATATTGGGGCTGGCGGTGTGTCTGATTATTTTGCTTGTGGCTGAAAGCTTCTTGTTAATTATGGTGTCAATGC
>SLNP01000114.1 GCA_007132995.1 Bacteroidales bacterium
ACTTTTGGTCCAAGCAAAAAAAGGTGAGATAGTAATATTGGTCAAGCAAAGGTAGAAAGCCAAAAGAGACGCAATGCATTGCGTCTCTACTGTTGCCATGCAATTCTCTTAATTCCTGCTTTTCAGGAATCGCCTCTCTTCGCCTCTTATCAATCTTCCTATGTTTTGGTGGTGTGAAGCTAGAATGGCAATACCTATAACTACAGAGAAGATGGTGTAAAAGGTTGTAGGAGTATCGAAAATAGTGAAATTGAGTATCGGGAAAAGCAGGCCGGCGCTCATGGATGACAGACTCACATACCCTGTTGCAAAGAGAACAATAAGGAAAAGAACAAGGCATAAGAGGGTAGGCAGGGGAGCCACAGCCAAAACGAATCCGAATGTGGTGGCAACACCTTTGCCTCCCCTGAACCGTGCAAAAACGGGGAAGATGTGACCCGCTACAGCGGTAAGACCAGCTACTATCTTCATGTTGATCACGGCCTCGGGTGAGAAACCTGCCGCCGAGGAGAAAAGGGCCGGTAGCAAGGCGGCAAGGGTGCCTTTGGCAATGTCGGCGAGCAATACAGGTACACCTGTTTTCCACCCCAGAACCCTGATGGTGTTGGTGGCACCAGCATTACCACTTCCATGTTCCCGCACATCTATACCGTGCAACCTGACACCAACCCAAACCGCAGTTGGTATGGAGCCCAGAAGATAGGCAGGAATAAGAATTAATATTATCGGGTAAATCTCCATTTTAAATATCAGAGGCGCGGCCCCGCAGTGACCAGATCTCTTACCTCGCTGTTTGAACTGAATTTTTTAAAGTTATCTATAAATTTCTCTGCCAGATTCTCTGCAGCACTCCTCCAGGCCTCTTCTGAAGACCAGCATTTTATCGGATTTATAAGGGAGTTGTCGACTCCCTCTACCCTCAGGGGAATGGAGAGATTGAATACCGGCAGGGTATCAAACTCTGCATTGTCAAGATCTCCGTTGAGAATGGAGTCTATTATCAGCCTTGTTGATGGCAGGTCGATTCTGCAGCCTGTACCGTAAGGCCCTCCCATCCATCCGGTGTTAATAAGCCATGCATCGGAGTTGGCGGCAATCATTTTGCGGGTAAGCTCTTTGGCATAAACTATCGGATCAAGCATTAAGAATGCGGCTCCGAAGCAGGCCGAAAATGATGGCACCGGCTCTTTGATACCCCTTTCGGTACCGGCAACCTTGGCAGTATAGCCGCTTAAGAAATAGTATCTGGTCTGCTCTTTTGTAAGCCTGCTGACAGGGGGGAGCACACCAAATGCATCTGCTGAGAGAAATATTACTCTCTGCGCATGCCCAGCCTTCGATACCGGTTTAATTATATTGTCTATATGATAAATAGGGTAGGAGACCCTTGTGTTTTCGGTCTTGCTGTTGTCAAAGAAGTCGACCGCTCCATTATCCTCTACCACTACATTCTCAAGCAGTGCATCTCTTCTGATTGCACCATATATACCGGGTTCATTCTCTTTACTGAGATTGATACATTTTGCATAACAGCCACCTTCAAAGTTAAATACCCCATCTTCATCCCATCCATGCTCATCATCTCCTATAAGGGCGCGATTGGGATCGGTAGATAGTGTTGTCTTGCCTGTTCCCGACAGCCCGAAAAAGAGTGCCACATCGCCACTCTTACCTACATTGGCTGAACAGTGCATGGAGGCTATACCCTTAAGGGGAAGATAGTAGTTCATGATTGAGAAGATGCCTTTTTTCATCTCACCTCCGTACCAGGTGCCACCTATTACAGCCATCTTCTCTTTCAGGTTGAAAATGACAAAGTTCTCTGAATTGAGCCCCATCTCTTCAAAGTCGGGATTGGTGCTTTTTGAGGCATTAAGAACCACGAAGTCGGGTTCAAAATTCTCCAACTCTTCTGCTTCCGGCCTGATAAACATATTCTTGACGAAGTGGGCCTGCCATGCCACCTCCATTACAAAGCGAACCTTCAGCCGGGTATCGGGGTTGGCACCGGCATAACCATCTATAACATACAACTTTTTGCCACAGAGCTGACCGGATGCTATGTCAAGACACTTTCTCCAGACATCTTCTGTTACAGGCTTGTTGTCAGATGCAGGATTCTCTGCACTCTTCCACCATACGGTTTTCTCAGAGATATCATCAAGTACAATATATTTGTCTTTGGGCGACCTGCCGGTAAAAACACCTGTGTCAACAGCTAAAGCACCGGTGCCGGTAACTTTCGCTCTCTCATAGCCGTTTAGCGATGGCGAGGTCTCATCTTCAAACAGCTTTTCATAGGTGGGGTTGTATATAAACTCAGTTGAACGACTTATGCCGTACCTGGTAAGCTCATTCTCGGTAAACATCACTTTTGGTTTTAGGTTTTTTAAAGCGCCAAAGTTATGTAATTATGTCAATAGAAAAAATGGATTTTATTTGAAAAAACAGGCAGGTTCTCTCTCTCTCTTGAAGGGGTAGGGGCAGAGTGAAAAAAAAGATCCGTTTCGCAATTTGGCGAAACGGATCTTCTGCTCTACGCTATGCGGTAAACCGCTTTTTGCCTATTTCTCTGAACCTTTGATTGCAGCCTGCGCAGCAGCCAGACGGGCTATTGGTACCCTGAATGGTGAACAGCTTACATAATCAAGCCCGTTTCTGAAACAGAACTCGACAGATGAGGGGTCGCCTCCCTGCTCACCACAAATACCTATCTTCAGCTCAGGCCTGGTCCTGCGGCCCTTCTCGACAGACATGGTGATCAACTGACCCACACCATCCTGATCGATGGTCTGGAAGGGATCGGCGGCAAGAATATTCTTGTCCAGATAGTCATGAAGGAATCCTCCTATGTCGTCACGACTGAATCCATAGGTCATCTGGGTAAGATCGTTGGTGCCGAATGAGAAGAACTGAGCGGTCTTTGCCATCCTGTCGGCCAACAGCGTTGCCCTTGGTATCTCAATCATGGTGCCATAGAGGTAGGGTATTTCATCTACTCCCTTGCCTGAGCATACCTCCCTGTATATGCGGTCGGTAATCTCTTTGGTAATATCGAGCTCGGAAACATCGCAGGTAACAGGTACCATTATCTCGGGCATGGGACTCTTACCTTCGGCCATAAGCTCGGCAGCTGCCTCGAATATTGCTCTTATCTGCATCTCACTTATCTCCGGGTAGGTGACGCCGAGACGGACTCCCCTGTGCCCCATCATGGGATTGGACTCATGAAGAGCCTCGCTGCGCTTTACTACATCTTCAACAGATACTCCAAGAGCATCTGCAACCTCCTCCTGCTTCTCTCTGCTTACAGGAACAAACTCATGGAGAGGAGGATCAAGAAGCCTGAATGTAACAGGCAGACCGTCCATGGCCTCCATTGTCGATTTAATATCTCTCTTGACATAGATAGATAGCTCGTCAAGTGCTCCCTGCCGTTCATCTATGTCGGCACTCAATATCATTTTCCTTAACAGGAAGAGGGGCTTTTCCGCGCCCTGGCCGTAAAACATATGCTCTGTACGGAACAGGCCGATACCCTCTGCACCAAACCCGAGAGCCGTCCTGGAGTCTTCCGGTGTGTCGGCATTCGTTCTTACACCCATGGTTCTGTATTTATCGGCCATGGTCATAAATTCCTGGAATCTCGGATTTTCTGTCGCATCCATCAGGGGTAGTTCACCATCATAAACCAACCCTCTGGTACCATTGAGGGTGACAATATCTCCCTCTCTTATCTCTTTGTCGCTTCCGGCAACTTTGGCTCTCTTGCCATTTGAATCTACGGTGAGGGCTCCGGCACCGACAACGCAGCACTTACCCCACCCGCGGGCAACAAGAGCCGCATGCGATGTCATACCGCCTCTTGCCGTAAGTATTCCTTCGGCTGCTCTCATCCCCTCTACATCTTCAGGGTTTGTCTCTTCACGCAGTAGTATCACCTTCTCGCCTCTCCTTGCCCAGGCTACCGCATCTTCAGCTGTAAATACAATCTTTCCGCATGCGGCTCCGGGACCAGCAGGAAGACCTTCACAAACAGCATTATACTTAACCTCCTCTTCAGGGTCGCAGATGGGGTGCAACAACTCATCAAGCTGCACGGGATTGATTCTCAATACGGCTGTTTTTTCATCAATAAGTTTCTCATCGAGCATATCCATTGCAATATTGAGCGCGGCGGTTCCGGTCCTCTTGCCGGCGCGGCTCTGGAGCATATAGAGTTTACCCTCCTGTATTGTAAACTCTATATCCTGCATATCGAGGAATGACTGCTCAAGCCTGTCTCTGATAGATGAAAGCTCTCTGTATATCTCGGGCATAAGCTCTTCCATGCTCTGGAGATGCTTGTTCTGCTCATTCTTGGTTGCGTTGTTAAGTGGGCTGGGAGTTCTGGTTCCAGCTACAACATCCTCTCCCTGAGCATTTATTAACCACTCTCCATAGAAGAGGTTCTCTCCGGTAGCAGGATTTCTTGTAAAGGCTACACCCGTGGCGGAGCTGTCTCCCATGTTTCCGAATACCATGGCCTGAACATTTACCGCAGTACCCCACTCATCAGGAATACCCTCAATGCGACGATATGAAACCGCCTTTTTGCCATTCCAGCTTTTAAATACAGCCTTGATACTGCCAATGAGCTGCTCCTGAGCGTCGTCAGGAAACTCCTTGCCTATAGCCTCTTTGATCTCTTCCTTGAATAGTACAGATATCTTCTCCAAATCTTCAGAAGAGAGTTCGGTGTCGGTCTTGAAACCCCTGCTGTGCTTGTACTCGTCAAACAGCTCGTCAAGTATCCTTCTTATTCCTATGCCGCGGGGAGGCTCTATACCCTCTGCCTTCTCCATTACCACATCGGCATACATCATTATAAGCCTCCGGTATGAGTCCCATACAAACCGGCTGTTACCGGTCTTCTTTATCAACCCGGGTATGGTATTTGACGAAAGCCCTATGTTGAGAACGGTGTCCATCATACCAGGCATTGAGTCTCTTGCCCCTGAACGGCATGATAAGAGCAGCGGATTCTCAGGGTCATCATACTTCATGCCCATAAGCTCTTCTGCACGCCTTAAAGCATCTTTCATTTCATCGATAAGGCCATCTGGAAGGTTGTTGTTGGCTGAGTAATATTCGGTACAGGTATCTGTGGTAATTGTAAAACCAGCCGGTACAGGCAGTCCCAATAAACACATCTCAGCAAGGTTGGCTCCCTTGCCACCAAGAAGATTTCTCATTCCTGCATTTCCTTCAGTGCCTTTTTCACCGAAGAAGTAAACTCTTTTTACTTTTGACATAGAATTAACTGTTTATAAGCTGTTAGTAATAATTATCCTGCCTGAAAAAACAGATGCAAAGTTAGCAAAAATGTTGGAAAATGGCCTCTGTGAAAATGTACTGCCAATATGATGACAATTTCGGTTTTATGATCTGGGATGGTACATGGAGATTGTCTCTTTCAGATAGGTGCTGTCAAGATGGGTGTATATCTCTGTTGTGGTAATGGACTCATGCCCCAGCATCTCCTGAACCGCACGAAGATCGGCACCCGCCTCTACCATATGGGTGGCAAAGGAGTGCCTGAAGGTGTGAGGACTGACTCTCTTTCTGATGCCCGCTTTTTTCGCTGTATCTTTTACTATGTTGTATATCGATATTCTTGAAAGCCTGCCGCCCCTTCCATTGAGAAAGAGTATATTTCTCTCTCTTATTACAGGGAGATGCCTGCGCCGCTCCATGTAAAGATCTATCTCCTTAAGTGCCCTTGTGCCTACAGGCACCAGCCTCTGCTTGTTTCCCTTGCCGGTTACGGTAATAAACTCTCTCTTTCTGTTAATGTCTGTGAGCTTTAGCGAGGTTAGTTCGCTGACCCTCAGCCCGCAGCCATAAAGGGTTTCTATTATAGCCCTGTTCCTGTGGCCATCAGGCATACTCATATCTATCGCTTCTACTATGCTGTCTATCTCGGCCAGAGATAGAACCTCAGGGAGCTTCATCTCTTTCCGGGGCATGTCAAGAAGGGCCGAGGGGTTGCTATCAGACAGCCCCTCGGTTACAAGATAGTTGAAAAATGATCTCAGTGATGATACCATCCTTGACTGGGTGGCAGGGTTTGCAAGGTCGGCCGAAAGGGTGGCCAGAAACGACTGAAGATCGGGCAGGCCAATATCTGCTGGCTCTCTCTCTTCTGCTATAAACCTTTTAAACCTGGCAAGGTCGCCCATATACGCCGATATGGTATTCTCTGAGAGAGACTTCTCTATTCTAAGATAGGAGATATAGGCCGACTCAACCCTGCTCCAGGAACTCTCTCTCTTTATATCTGCCACCGATAACCTCAATTAGACCCTCATAAGACAACATCGCATCTGACCCGAAAGATATAAAACATCAGGATTTAAACAGCCATAAAGCGAACCATACCACACCATATCGATACTTTACCGCATCACAGCTGCCAGACCATGCCCTGCAGGTCTGATCTCAACTCTTATGTGACATACCTCTTTATCTGTTATTGTCTTTACGGGATGACCATATATGCTTCTATCTGTGCCGAATTGTAAATATATCATTAACTTTGCCTGAGAAGCAGGGGGTGAGTCATGATGGGGGGGGCATGCTGTAGATGTACTCCGCTTAGCTAATTACTTTTATGGGTAAAAAGAGAATTGAGATAATAAATGGGCCGAACCTCAATATGCTGGGGAGGCGGGAGGTCTCTCTATATGGCAACAGGGGGTTTGACATTTTCTACAAAGATTTGGCCGGAATCTTTCCCGGTTTTCAATTTGACTACTTTCAGTCAAACATTGAGGGGGAGATAGTTACCCGCCTGCAACAGGCCCGGGATCGGTCCGATGCGGTTATCATTAATCCGGCGGCCTATACCCACACCTCTGTTGCGATTGCTGATGCTCTGGCTCTTCTTGATATACCGATAATAGAGGTTCATATAACCAATATATACTCTAGGGAGGAGTTCCGCCACACCTCGCTTACAGGCAGATACGCCAATGGTATTATTATGGGGATGGGTCTGGAGGGATACAGCCTTGCAGTGAGGGCTATAGAGTCACTGATTGGAGGTTATGACCTGAGCGGTAAACAGGGCGGTCAGGTTGATGCAGTTTCAGATGATTGATATCTGTGTGATATGGAGAGGAGAAAGAGAACCAAAATAGTAGCATCTGTTTCAGACAGAAGATGTGAACCTGAATTCATAAGAGAACTTCATGTCAATGGCATGGATGCTGTTAGAATTAATTCGGCACACATCACACTTGAGAGTGCCCTTAAACTGGTCGAGAATATACGCCGGGTGTCAGACAAAATTCCAATAATTCTCGATACCAAGGGGCCTGAAATAAGGACTACAGATTGCGATGAACCATTCCGGGTAGAGAAGGGCCGGGAGATACAGGTGGTAGGCGACCCGGACCTTAAGAGTTCATCTTTCTGCATCTTTGTAACCTATCGCCTCTTCGGCAATGATCTGGCCCCCGGTTCCTCCATTTTGATTGATGGCGGAGAGTTGGAGCTGCGTGTTGAATCGAAAGATAGCAACATGCTTAACTGTATAGCCCTTAACGATGGTGTTATCGGGTCGAGAAAGAGCGTTAATGTACCAAAATCAAGTTTCTCGCTTCCCTCGGTTAGCGAGCGCGACAGGGAGTTCCTTAAGTTTGCGGCTGAAAATGATATCGATTTTATTTCCCACTCTTTTGTCAGGAACAGGAATGATGTTCTCGATGTTAGGGCTGTTCTGGATGAATACGATGGGAAGTGCAAGATTATAGCCAAGATCGAAAACCATGAGGGCGTTGATAATATAGATGAAATACTCGATGAGGTGTATGGTGTTATGGTTGCAAGGGGCGACCTTGCCATAGAGATGCCTTTCGAAAAGATTCCGCGGATACAGAAGATGATAATAGATAAATGTATCAGAAGACGGAAGCTGGTGATAGTGGCGACCCAAATGCTTCACACTATGATTAACAGCCCCAGACCTACAAGGGCAGAGGTGAGCGATATAGCGGGAGCCATCTACTCCAATACAGATGCAGTGATGCTTAGCGGTGAGACAACCGTGGGTAAATATCCGGTCGAGGCGGTCAGAACCATTGCCCGGGTGGCACTCGAGGTTGAGGAGGATAAGGATCAGTATCTTGAACAACCGGCAGGGGACTTTACAGGAAGGGTCTCTGCTTATCTGGCCAAGGTGGCCGTTAAGACCTCTGTCAATATAGGGGCCAAAGCTATTATTGCCGATACCAAGGCAGGAAGAACCATACGCAACATGGCCTCATACAGGGGTTTCAGGCCGATATATGCACAGTGCTACTCAGCCAGAACCATGCGGGAACTGGCCCTTTCATACGGTGTTTATGCCAGCTTCCGCGATGAAAAGAAGACGGTAGATCAGTTTCTTAAGCGGGCCGTTGTAGACATAACAGACGAATATGAGATGAAAGGAGATGACACTCTGGTCATTCTTGCCGGGAACTTTTCAAAAGGGTCGGGATTCTCCTTTATTGAGGTGGGGTCGGTAGACTATCTCAGAGAGATTGCCCTGGCAGGGTCAGTACCGGAACAGGGTGCCGGAGATTCCGGGGGTTGATTTAATTGTGTGGTATGAAACCAATTGCCGCTGTAATTTGTATTATATGATATGTTACTTCTGAAGACTGCAGTAATATTGATCTCTTCACTTCTGTACCATCCGGTGCATGTCTCTCTCGCCTCGGTCGATTACCACAAGGAGAGAGGTGAGTTTAAGTTCTTTGTTAAGCTCTTTACCCATGATATGGAGGATGATTGCAGGCTGCTCTACAATGACTGGGAGATGGAGATTTTCAACGAGCAGTGGGTGCCGGATACATTAGTTGTAAGTAACTATATAGTAAGCCGTTTTGAGCTGGTGGTGAATGGTGAGTCGCTGCAGGGCAAGATAACCTCTCTTGACTGTAATGAAGATGAGGTGAGAATAAATATGCTTTTCCCTTTTGAGGGTGAAGTGTCAGAGGTGGTTATTGTTAACAGATTTATGACAGAACTTTTTGAAGATCAGGCAAATTTTCTGATATTCAAATCGGGTAGCTATGAGGAGGGTGTTATGTTCGACCCATGTATTACAGAGCATGTAATAAAGCTCCCGGATCGGAGTTTTGAAAGTAGAGAGGTTTCCAGATGAGGTGCAGACTGCTTATATCTGTTTTAGCTATGGCGATGCTTCTGACGCCGGAGCTACTGGCCACCCATAACAGGGCCGGAGAGATAACCTACCGCCAGGTATCGGAACTCACCTTTGAGGTTACCATTACCACCTTCACCTATGTACTTAGCCTGGCCGACCGCCCAAGGCTTATGGTTAACTGGGGCGATGGTAACAGCAGCTTTGCCAATCGTATAAGTATGGTCAATCTGCCAAACTTCTACAGGAAAAATACTTATGTGACCACCCATACCTATCCGGGCCCCGGTGTGTACCGTATTGTTGTACAGGATCCGAATCGTAACTACGGTGTTGCCAACATTCCCAATTCGGTTAATGTTGTCTTCTCTATCCAGAGCACCCTCACCATCAATCCTGCACTCGGATTCAATTCGACACCGGTACTCCTGAATCCACCCTACGACAAGGCTGCCGTGGGTCACAGATTTGTACACAACCCTGCCGCATTTGATCCGGACGGCGATTCTCTCTCATACAAGCTTGCAGTATGCACCAGAGAGGATGGGCTGCCGATTGAGAACTACACTTTTCCCCCTGCATCGGATACCCTCTATGTTGATCCGGTTAGCGGAGATCTTGTATGGGACTCTCCTGTAGCTGTTGGTGTCTATAATGTTGCAATGGAGATTGAGGAGTGGCGTAACGGTGTTAAAATAGGGTCGGTTATTCGTGATATGCAGATAGATGTCTTCGATACAGACAACAACCCCCCGGTTAACGACCCTCTGCAAGACTACTGTGTGGAACCGGGCGATACCGTCGACTTCTTTTTCATATCGAACGACCCCGATGATGATATGATTCACCAGTCTGCCACATCCGGTCTATTTGATCTGAGTGAATCTCCTGCCAGTTTTGAAAGACTTGATTCGATACCGGGTCGTTCTATATCGCGTTTTACCTGGATACCTGATCATGAGTCGGTACGGCAACAGCCATACTCGGTGCTGTTTAAGTCGGAAGACCGTGATGCGGAGTTTCCCCTTGCCGACCTCACCAATATGACCATAAAGGTGCTTGGCCCCTCTCCTGTTATCACATCTGCATCGCCCGAAGGTTCAGTGATAAGGCTTCTGTGGGAGCCATATGATACCGATATCATATCGGGATATGCTATCTACAGGCGAGAGGGGGCGTCAGGGTTTATTCCCGACAGCTGTACAAACGGACTCCCCTTTGAGACAGGTTTCGAGAGGGTAGGGTATGCCGACGGAGCTGCAACATTGGAGTTTGCAGATAATAACAACGGAGCCGGCCTTGAGTTCGGGGTCGATTATACATACAGAATAGTGGCTGTATATCCGAATGGTACAGAGAGTAAAGCTTCAAACGAGATGACATCTTCTCTTGTTACGGGGGTGCCCCACATGAGAAATGTTACTGTCAGAACCAGCGACGAGGTTAACGGATCTATCTTTGTTGCATGGAAAAGGCCCGCAAGGCTCGATACCATTCCCGAAGCTACCGGCCCATGGGAGTACAGGGTGTATCGTGCCGATGGTATTGGTGGAACCGAATACGAGTTGCTCGAGATAATCCCAACCATAGATTTGAACGACACTATATTTCTTGATACTCTGCTCAATACCGTTGCCAGAGGATATACATACAAGGTGGAGCTCTATAATGATGGTGATGATAACAGGTTTCTTATTGGTGACCCCGGTGTTGCATCTTCTCTTTTTTTAAGAGCCTTGCCGGGCGACAGGAGGATGCGGCTGGAGATAGACCGGTCGGTACCCTGGGTAAATACGCGGTACGATATCTTCAGGTACAACAGCACAACGATGGAGTTTGACTCGGTTGGATCTACTGCCACCACAAGCTATATCGATACCGGACTGGTCAATGAGACGGAGTACTGTTACTTTGTCAGATCGGAGGGTGGATACCAGAAGGAGGGGTTGCCACGAAACCTGATAAATTTCTCTCAGATAGCCTGCGACATAGCCATAGACAATGAGCCCCCTTGTGTACCGGAAATATCGGTATATTCAGAATGTGACAGTCTCTATAACCACATCTCATGGACCCTTGCCGACCAGGAGTGCTACGAGGATGTAGCCGGCTACAGGCTCTACTATAAAGCCACCTATCAGGATCAGCTCTCTCTCCTTGAGGAGATAAACGACAGGGATATATTCAGCTACAAGCACTATCCGGGCGAACATGTAGCCGGCTGTTACTCTATTCTGGCATTCGATGATGTCGGTAATGAGAGCGAAATGTCACTGATAGTGTGTGTAGATTCATGCGATTTCTACCAGATTCCCAACGCCTTTACGCCCAACGGTGATGGTATAAATGATATTCTGATAGCCAGAACATCATCTCTTGTTGAGAGGGTTAATTTCAGACTCTATAACAGGCACGGTCAGCTCCTCTTTTCAACAGAAGATCCGAAAATTAACTGGGATGGCACCTACCGCGGAAGGGTGGTGTCGCCGGGAATATACTTCTATCACTGTGATGTCTATGAGCGCAGAATAACAGGTGAGGAGTCTTTTCATATATCCGGCTTTGTTCATGTTATAACAGAGCCGGGAGCCAGGACAGGTCCCCCTGTAATAAGAGATGAGTGAACTTTTTATTATAGCCATGAAGAGAGTTGCACTTTTACTATTGTCTCTCATACTTCTTCTCCCGGTTTGCGGGGCACAGAGCACACTATACGATCTGTTGGTGAAGTCATCTGCACTTATTGACAGCGGCTTGTCCCACAAGGCGTTGGAGGTTCTTGAGAGGGCTCCTGATAGCATGGAGGGTCACTCTCTCTCTGCTGCCAGGGGTGAGGTTTACAGTAGTATGGGCCGTTACGATCAGGCATACTCTGCCTTTAAGCGGGCCGATAGCATAATGGAAGGCTCCGGGTCATACGGACTTGCGCGCATAAATGCACTGCAGGGGAACCCCGCCGCTGCTGTTAATTACCTTGAGCAGAGCCTCCGTTCTCCTTTCAGACTCTCCGAAAGGGCTATAATGGGCGATAAGGCCTTTACTTCAATATATGGTACTCCTGAGTGGAGATCTTTCTGGCGTGAAGAGAGATACTCGCCCGGGGAGCAGCTGCTGGAAGAGGTGAAGTATCTTACCCGCGATGGATTTACCGATGAGGCCGACAGGCTTCTTGCCCCCTACGGAGAGAGAGTTGCCTATAGCCCCGATATTGCCCATGCTTTCGCTATAACAGCCTATCTGCGTGGCGAGTACCAGAGGGCTATTGATCTGCTTACCCCGATTTCCCGGCAACGGGGTGAGGGAGGCACTATTGAGATTCTGCTTGCCGATTCATATGCCGCTACCGGTAATAACGGAAGGGCCATAGCTATATACTCTTCACTTATTGAGGAGGCCCTGCCCGACGCATCGCTGCTTATCAAGAGAGCAGAATCTTATCATAAGAGCGGAAGGGATGCAAGGGCACTGGAAGATATTGACAGATATCTCACCTTTTACCCCGGCGATAGCAGAGCTCTTACCACGGCAGCCCGGCTTCTGATAGCCTCTGGCGACAGAACCGGTGCCCTCAGGTATCTCAACAGGGAGATTGAGAACAATCCCGGAAGCCGGAAGGGGTATTTGATGAGGGGCGATATCTGGATTAGCAGCTCTATGTGGCAAAATGCGGTAGAGGATCTCTCTATGGCACTCGATCTTGACCCTTATGATGGCGAGGCATACCTTAAGAAGGGTGTCGCACTGCTGGCACTGGGCAGAATTGATGATGCCTGTCATGATTTCAATATGGCCCTTATGTATGGTAACAGCAGCGCCCGCCGCTATATTACCAATAACTGCCGCAGGTGATAGGCCCACCACCTGAATTCCATATGAAACATCTCCGGTATCAAAGAGCCATCTGGCCTATGAATGGTCTTATGCCCCTATTTCATAATGGTGCGGCCGGCATCTGCTGCCCCCCCGGGGGGGGAGCCTGCCGGCCGAAACCATATGTCTGCAACTCCCTCTGTGGAGATAATGATATAATGCCTACCGGTTCTCCGCTTCAGAGAGCTCCTCAAGAAGTATCTCTATAGCCTTGCTCAGCTGCGGATCGCGACCGCTTACCTTATCATGAAAGTCGGTTCTTATGTAGATGTCGGGAGCCACTCCTGTCCATTCAAGATTCTCTCCATCGAGAGTGTAGGTACCCCAGGCCGGAAGTCGTGACGATGAACCATCAACAAAGCTTTTGCTGCTGGTGAATATTATCCACCTGTATGTTTCGGTTCCCACTATTGTTCCGATGCCAAGCTCCTTAAGACCTGCCGTTGTCATCTCCGCATCACTGAGGCTCTGCTCATTTATAAGAATGACCATCGGCTTGGCCGCCGGGGCAAAGTGCGGCTGGGGAGACATCTGGCCGTCCCTGAAGCGCCACTCAAGATATGGCTTCCTGGTAAGGAAATTTATTACATCATCATGTACATTACCACCTGTGTTATAGCGCAGATCGAGTATAAGGGCGTCTCTCTCAACAGCCTCCGATGTCATCTCTATCAGGAAGTTATTAAGGCTTCCGGCGCCCATGTTTTTCATGTGAACATAGGCTATCCGCTTATCACTTTGCCTGTCAACCTCCGACTGGTTGCCTGCTATCCATTCATCATAAAGGAGGGTGTTAATGGCCCCGGATGATACCGGCCTTAATCTGGCCTCTTCCCTTTCACCATCTCTTTCAAATACGAGCATCAACTCCTGTTGCATAACGGGGAAGGTGAAGTAGTAGTCTCTGCTTACACTCTCGTCTACCTCATGTCCGTTGACGGCTACCAGACGGTCTCCGGCCCTCACATCAACCGAAATGTTGTCTGCCGGCGAGTTCTTCACTATACGATCGACGACATAGGGGTTGTTGTTGTCGAATATTATACCGGTTCCGACGGTAATGGTGTTGTCATCGACAGACTCTTCGCTACCCCTTGATGAGAAGCCCATATGAGAGCTGTTCAATTCGCCGAACATGTCATTCATTACAGAGCGGAGGTGGGCACGCGTCTTTATATGGGGGAGATATTGGGCATATCTGTCTCTCATTGCTTCCCAGTCTACGCCGTGCATATCTTCATCATAAAAATTCTCTGCCAGAACAGTCCATCCCTCATAGAACATCTGGCGGAACTCCTTCCTGATATCTTTGGTAAAGGTGTAAGAGATATCTATTCTCTGTGATGTGTTCTGGTTAAGATTGAGTTTGAATATATTTCCACCTGACAATATATAGTGATCCCTTCCTGCCGACACTATTCTGCCACCTGTAACCCCTCTTATCTCTTCCAGGCGATTGCTTTCAAAAGGGCTGATTGTCAGCTTGTACAGCCCTGCTCTCCCCTCATGTGTCGACCTGAACAGTACAGTTTTAAGTGTGTCGCGCTGAATTACATAAGGATTGCTCTGTGATGCACCTATACCATGTACAAGCTGCCACCTGAATAGCATATCCTCTGTATCAATAACAACCCTGTTGTCTCTTTTGGGCCATGCCTCAGGAGAGAATATGGCATCGAATGCCTGTGACCGAAGCGGATCGGGGAATCTTTGCAGCGGAACCCTGTAGAGCCTGCTGGCTGTACCCCCTCTTGGATAGGATGGCCGTGTCCTGTCGGTTGTGAAATATATATATCTTCCGTCGGGCGACCAGAATGGGCTGTTCTCAGTGAGATAGGTGCCTGTTATGGCGGTCACCTCGCCGGTCTCAATCTCACACACCAGTATGTCGGACTCAAAGTTCCTGAAGGCTGTAAAGGCAATAAACCTGTTGTCGGGAGAAAAAACAGGCTGTGAACCTCTGAACCAGAACTCATCATTGGCAATGGTCTTTACCGACAGCTCTTCCAGATCGACCAGATTGAGGTCTCTGGTTCCCGAATAATAGACTGCCATTGTTCTGTCGCTGTTGTATCCAAGCATTCTGGCCGAGTTAGTAAAGCTTGTCAGTTGCTCTTCAGATTCCGATCCGTCTGCCTTGATAGTAAAGAGGTTGGGCCACCCGTTCCATGTTCTGGTAAAGAGGAGCCTCTCGCTATCTTTCAGCCATATAACCTCAAGAGCCCTCTCCATAGGATCGGTCTCTATTCTCCTTATGAAATTACCTCCGATGTCTGATACAAAAAGTACACCCCTTGAGACAAATGCTATCTTCTTGTTGTCAGGAGAGATGTCGTATGCAGTTATATTACCCTGTGTTCTGAACACCTTCTCTACAGGAATGGGGTCATTGTCGAAAAGTGATATTTCAATCTTGTTGCTGGTGTTGCTCCTGGTGTCGAAAAGATATAACTGATAGTCCATTGTAAAGACAACCTTGTCACCATTGGCACTTACCTGTGGTCTTCCTATAGAGCTTTCAAAAGAGGTGAGCCTCTCTCTGTTGCCTCTTCTGTAGCGGTACAGGTTATACTCTCCGTTATATTCGTCAGATGCGTAGTAGAGTATACCGTTAATATCGATTGTAGGCCAGAGATCTTTCCCCTCCCATCTGGTTATCTCTCTGTACTCATCTCTCTCTACATTATATGATAGTATGTCGGGGCTGTTATCGCCTCTGTATCTTTTGCGGTTGGCGCTGCGGAAGCTCTCGCCCGATTCGGTAAAGTAGTAGGTTCCGCTCTCCCTGTCCTGAACAACATGGTGTGCATTATTCCAGTAGTGGTTGCTGAAGAGTCTTACCGGGGTTCCTCCGTTAATTGATACCTTGTATGCTGAATAGCTGTTCATCCGACCCGATGTGAAGATTATATGCTCCGAATCCCAGCTCCATGAGTCGATAAAGTCTCCTGCCGAGTGCCATGTCAGCTGTCTTATCGGCCCGCCATTGCTGCTTACAATATAGATGTTAGTGCTTCCATCCTGACCGCCGTTAAAAGCTATCCACCTTCCATCGGGAGAGAATCGGGGATTGTTTTCCGAACCACTCATGGAGGTGATCTTCTTGGCCGTCCCTCCATCAGTAGGGGCTACCCATATATTGTCCTGGTAGACAAAAGCTACCCTGTCTCCCTCCGGGGAGAGAGTAGGTGAAGTTAGAAACCACGCCTCTTCCTGCGCTGAAGAGGTGAACAGAAACGCTGTAAAAAGAAGCGATAGTAATAGTAGGGATCTTTTCATCATTCTAGGGTTTTAGACAGTAATATGATGTATGCTCTCTCTCTGATCTGCTAGCAGCAGTCCCGGGGGGTTTATAATATTTGTATAGCTAACCGGCAAACAGTCAATGATCTCTGTCGTGCAACAGGAGGCTGGCTATCTTGTTAAAAAGCTCATTGGGTTTAAAGGGTTTCAGAATAAAATCTTCAATATGAAGGTCTTCCATTTTAACCTGTTGGTCAGACATGATTCCGGCAGTAAGTGCCATTATAGGGGTCTCTCTCACTCTCTGGTGTTCTGATTCTCTCAGTCTTGTAATTGCTTCAATGCCATCCATAACCGGCATGTGAAGATCCATAAGGATGAGGTCGTAGCTCTCCTTTTCAGCCATCTCGGTCGCTATCAGGCCATTTTCAGCATGTGCCACCACTACACCCCATGATTCCAGGAATTTTCTTGCTACGAAAAAGTTGACTATGTTATCTTCGGCAACAAGCACCTTTTTACCCCTGAGAAGGGTCGCCGACTCATCCCTCTCTTCACTGCACTTCTTATCTGCTTCACCGGTAAGGGCGTATAAAACATTAAAGTAGAACTCAGATCCTTTTCCGGGCTCGCTCTTTACACCTATCTCGCCCCCCATAAGCTCAACCAGCTTTTTGGCAATGGCAAGCCCAAGTCCCGTGCCCCCATATTTTCTGGTGGTATCTTCGGTAGCCTGCGCGTAGCTTTCAAAAACCTTCGATTGCATGCTCTTAGCTATACCGATACCGGTATCCTTAACCCAATAGTCTATTGTAATGCTCTTCCCACTTCGTTCTCTCTCTTTTATGCCCAGGGTAATGTTGCCTTTGGGGGTGAATTTAATAGCATTGGAGAGCAGGTTCGATAAAACCTGGTTAAGCCGTACCGGATCACCGATAACCATATCATGTATGCCGGGATCTTTGATAAGGGTAAACTCAAGTTTTTTCTCCTTAACACGGAAAGAGTATGATCGCTGAATGTCGCTTATAAATTCATCATGATTAAATCTGGTCTTCTCAAGAACCAGTTTTCCCGATGACATCTTGTTGTAGTCCAGCACATCGTTTACAAGCGTTAGCAGGTGATTGCCTGAGAACCTGAGAGTTCTCAGGTACTCTTTCTGATCATCCCTCGGTTCGCTTCTGAGAAGCAGGTTGGTGACCCCTATAACCTCGTTCAACGGAGTTCTGATCTCGTGACTCATGGTAGACATAAACTGCTGTTTACCATGAGCCGCCTCTTCAGCCATTTTCCTGGCCTTTACAAGGCTGTCCAGAAGATTCTGCCTCTGAATGACAAGGGCCACCTGGGTGGCAATAAACTCGAGCCCCTGAAGATCTTCGGTGGTGAACCTCTGTTCATCCTGATAGTCCTGCAGGCATATTACACCTATTACACCATCATCAGTTTTCAGAGGCACCCCCATCCATACCTGGCTGGTTGTACCTACAAGCTCAATCTCTCCGCTCTCTGCAAGATCAAGTATTTGAGACCTTTTCAACAGCAGCGACTTCCTGTTTCTTATCACCCAGCTTGTTAATGTCTTTTTTGCAGGCACTTCGGTGAAGCTGTCCTTCTCGTCAGAGAAGACCGGCAGCGAGAGGGTGTTGGATTCTGCATTGTAGAGAGCGATAAAGAAATTGTTGGTGTCCCATATCTTTCCGATCTCTGCCGATATCATCCTGTAGATATTATCAGGATCTGGCGATATAAGGGCATGGTTTGATATATTGTAGAGAACCTCCCGGAGAAGCTGTGACTTGCGGGTGGTGGTAATATCTCTGTAAATGCCGATATTGGCTACCGCTGACCCGCCTATTAGTACAGTTGATACAATCAGGTTAACATCTATCTCTCTTCCCCGCTTGTCCTGCCTGACTGTGTGCGCTATATCGAGCAGGCAATCTCCCGCCTTGTGGTCAAACTCTTCTGCTTCATCGAAGAGGTTTTCCGGTACTATAAGCCGGTTAAGGACCTTACCCTCCATCTCAGCGGGGGTGAAACCGAAGAGTTCGGTAAACCTCCTGTTTATCTTCATTGTCTTGCCCTCGGGTGTGCATATTGCAATAGCTTCAGGTGCCGAATCGATAAGCCTTTCAAGAAAAGCCTTCTCTTTTGTGATCAGCTTTTCATACTCCTTCTGACGGCTGTTGTCTATAGCAACCCCGCGGTAACCTGCAGGCTCACCCCCTTCGAAGAAGGCGAAGGTGTGAGTAATAATGTGAACAGGAGTACCATCCTTTTTGTAAGCAACATGCTCATTGTGAGTGCTCTGGTCCGGCCTGGTAAGGGTGCTGATATTATCGAATATGGAATCGCTGGCCTCCTGCCCGAAAAATTTGCTTATATGAAGACCCTCTTTCAGGTCATCCCTGTTATATCCAAAGAATGAGAGCCCCTGATCGTTGGCATATACTACCCTTCCACCTTTGTCTATCTCATAAACCATAATAGGCAGCATATTGGCAAATCTTTCAAAGACCAGTCCCTGTTTAATATAAGAACTCTCCTTTACCCTGGAAATTTTTCCCGGTTCCCAGGTTACGACGATCTCTCCGCTCGACAGGGGGAAGGCAGTGTAGTATCCCTCAGAGTCGTCTCCGGCGGCCGAAACGGCGAGCTTGAAAGGCTCACCTGTTATATTTACATGTTTAAGTATTTCGGCCAGTTTTATTCTCCTTGCCAGAGGTGTCTCATCAAGATACTTCCCCTTAAGGTTCCTTTTGTCAACAAACTCTATTTCGCTCGCCTTAAAGTTGAAGTCGCTGATCACAAATCTGTTGTTGACAGGAATAAAGAGAGCGATGTAGTTGCTGATAGTGTTGAATACCTCTCTTATAACAGTGTCACCTTCACTTCCGGTGAGCCTTTTCTCCTCATCTCTTATTTCGTTGTAATAGGTGAGAAGGTAGGGCCTTGTCTCAAGGAAGATGGTGTCTGCCGAGAATAGAAATCTCTTCTCAGTGCCATCTTTGGTGCGAAGTGTCACCTCTACATTCCTTACCTTATTAAACTTCGTTAATACCCTGATGAATTTATCACTCTGAATAATGTCGGCAAAAAGCTCTATCTCCTGAGATGTTTTTCCTATTACCTCATCGCGGGTATATCCCAGTGCATCAAGAAAGGCCTCATTCACATCTTCATAAGCACCAGTTTCCAGATCACTTATTGCCATGAGCTGGGATGTGGAGTGGAACGCCCTTCTGAGAATATCTTTCTCATTACCTGATGATGAGCGCTCTTTCGATTTTCTCTTCAGCTCATCCTTCAACTCTTCCACCTGCCGGCTAAGCTGCTCACATCTCTCTCTGTAATCCATACTATCATTTAACAGTTTGGCATCTAAAAATAGCAAAAACCGTCCATTCCGCAATCACTTCCACTCAATTAATATGATACGGGCTAACCCGATTCTTCGATGCTGCTAAAGTAGTCGCACCAGAGAGTTATTCCGCATCTGTCACATAGTGGTCTCCTCGCCTTGCAGGTGTAGCGACCGTGCAGTATGAGCCAGTGATGCGCAACCGGTAGCATTGACGGGGGAATAATTGAGATGAGTTGCCTCTCGGCCTCCTCAGGGCTCCCGGCGTTTCTGGTGAGCCCCAGTCTCGCGGAGACCCTGAATACATGAGTGTCTACCGGCATTACCTCTTTGCCAAAAAGAACAGAAGCAACAACATTGGCCGTTTTACGCCCCACACCCGGCAGTGATTCAAGATCGGCGATCGACTCTGGCAACTCTCCTGAGAATCTATCAACAAGAGATCTGGAGATGCCGCTGAGATAGCGTGCCTTACTGTTGGGGTAGGTACAGCTTCTTATATAATTGTATATCTGCTCCGGTTCTGCTTCAGCCATCGAAGATGCATCGGGGAATCTGTCAAAGAGTGCCGGGGTAATAAGATTGACCCTTTTATCGGTACACTGTGCCGATAAAACAACAGCCACAAGCAGCTCAAAAGGAGTCTTGTAATGAAGCTCTGTTGCCGGCTCTGGCATTACCCTGGTGAAATAGTTAAAAATATTTCCGATCTTAGCTTTAAGTCTGTCCCGGCAACTCATTGTATTTCATTATTATACCAAGTTAAGTGCATCGCTGGCTGCTCTGCTCAAAGGTAATGTTATGTGTGCGAGAGAGCAAGTGATGGATGCTTTTTGTCATTCTCCCGCACCTCTTTTTCAAAAAAAAAGCCGAATAGTTCTTCTTTCTTGCTTTTTTATTTATATTTGCAGCAGTAAAGAGAGCATTTTATTATGAGTTTCGTCCACGCAGATAACTACTATTACTATTACGGTTATCTCCTTCAAAAGGGGGGTGGGCGCTGCTGTTCTTTATAGTCTGTATATAATGAACCCAAGATAGAGACCCGCCCCACAAGGCGGGTTTTTTTGTGTCACATAGTACTGAAGCAAGATGAGAAACAGAGTTAATGGTGTCGATTGTCCCTGGCTTAATGAGGGTAGCAGCAAAGCTACCGGCCTCAACTCCATGGTGCGGGAAGCAATGTGCTTGTCTGATTGGCAGAATGTTGTCGGGCAGCTTATTACCGATAGCAACGGAACAAAAAAAGCTGACAAAGATATGGAACCTATAATTGAGACAGAACCGCTGGGGCTTGATAATCCCTCAGCGGCAATCCCTGTTGTTATCTCGGGTCCCTGTAGCGCTGAGAGCGAAGATCAGACCATGAGGGTTGCCAGAGAGCTCGCAGACGGGGGAGTGAATATCTTCAGGGCAGGTATCTGGAAGCCACGCACCAGGCCCGGCTCTTTTGAGGGTATGGGTGTGACCGCACTTCCATGGCTCAGGTCTGTAAAGGAGGAGACAGGGATGAAGTGTGCTGTTGAGGTTGCAACCAGCTATCACGCATATGAGGCACTAAAGCATGGTATTGATATCTTGTGGATCGGAGCCAGAACGACCGCTAATCCCTTCGCTGTACAAGAGATAGCAACAGCCATTGAGGGTAGTGATGTTACGGTTCTGGTTAAGAATCCGGTCAATCCCGACATAGATCTCTGGACAGGTGCCATGGAGCGCCTTTACAGGGCCGGGATAAAGAGGCTGGGCGCTATTCACAGAGGTTTTTCACATAACGGTCGCTCTCCCTACAGGAATATGCCACTCTGGGATATACCCATTGAGTTCAGGAAAAGACATCCGGGGATGGTCATGATAAATGATCCCAGTCATATTGCTGGCAAGAGGAAACTTGTAGCTCCCGTGGCCCGTAAAGCCCTCTCTCTTGGTTTTGATGGCATATTTGTTGAGTCTCATTGTGATCCTGACAATGCACTAAGTGATAGCGGTCAGCAGATGACTCCGGCAGACTTTTTCTCCATGCTTGACAGACTCTCTGAAAAGGGTGGAAATTCCGGAGAGCTATCCGGGAGCGATGACAATATGATTGACGAACTTAGGAGTGAGATAGACAACATTGATGGCGAATTACTTACTGCTCTGCTTGAGAGAATGGAGGTGGCCAGAGAGATAGGAGTATATAAGAATAGCAGGAGTATGCCACCGCTTCAGCCTTCGCGTTGGAGTGAGCTGCTGAATAGCAGGCTGGAGAAGGGTTCCCGGCTGGGTCTCAGAAAGGAGTTTGTCGAGATGCTTTTCAGCTTTATTCATAAAGAGTCGGTAAAATTACAGTCTGAGGTCCGGAGCGATAGGGTTTAATTCTTACTTTTGGGGAAAATATAGATCAGGTGAGAAGAGTAGTGGTAGAGAGTCCGGCGACTGTTTCGGAGGTTCTTTTCGGATGCAGCTGGCAGACAACCTTTGAAAGGATTGAAGGTAGAGGTTCAGTAATCATAACCGATCATAATATTGACAGGATTTATGGAGCGCTCTTTCCCAAGGGGGTGCCGGTCATAGCAGTCAAGCCTGGCGAGGAGAGCAAGTCCATCAGCACTATTGAGGATATTGTCTCACAAATGGTCTCGATCGGTATTGACAGGGAGGGTTTTGTTCTGGGAATTGGTGGAGGTGTTGTGTGTGATATTGCCGGATTTGTCGCCTCGGTATATATGAGAGGTGTAGAATTTGGCTTCATCTCGACCTCTTTGCTCTCACAGGTTGATGCCAGCACCGGTGGGAAGAATGGTATCAATGTCTCAGGCAGCAAGAATGTTATTGGTCTCTTTAACCAACCCCGCTTTGTTATTTGTGATAGCGCTATGCTGAAAACTCTCCCTGAGAGCGAGTATTTTCAGGGTCTGTCTGAGTTGCTTAAGGCTGCACTGATTGCCGACAGGGAGCTATTAGAGACTATTATCTCTCTATCCGGACAGCTCTCGTCGGCAGATTTATCGCCTATTGATGACTTGGTTTTCAGGGCCGTAGAGATTAAAGCCTCTGTCGTTACCAGAGATGAGAGGGAACATGGTGTAAGACGCATTCTTAACTTCGGACACACATTCGGTCATGCCGCTGAACTCTGCTATAATATTCCCCATGGTAATGCCGTTGCCTGGGGGATGCTGGCTGCTATTAAGTTTTCCCGGTCTGAAGGATATCTCTCCGGGGAAGACTCAGAGACTCTTGCAGGCCTGATAGAGAGCCTGAACATTTTGCCTGATAAGAGTATTGATGTTGACAGGGTAGCAGACCGGATACAGTATGATAAAAAGAGAAGCGGTGAGGGTATCCATTTCGTGTTTCTCAGATCGCCTGGCGAAGCATTTACCAGGCTGGTATCTATCTCTGATCTGGCGCTATTCCTGCGCTCTTTCAAGTTATAGACTATGTACAGGATTGGTTTTAGTATAGAGAGGGTCTCTGGTGAAATTGTTGCACCACCATCAAAGAGTTTTATGCAGCGCCTTGTTGCAGGTGCGCTCCTTGCTGATGGTGAATCTCTCATAATGAATCCGTCGCTATCTGACGACGGACTCTCTTCATTGCGTATAGCTGAAGCTATGGGGGCCGATGTAAGTGAACATCCTGACGGTGTAGTGATAAAGGGTGGTTCCGGTTTCAGGACCGGGAGAATTGAGTGTGGTGAGTCCGGGCTGGCAATAAGGCTCTTCTCCGCTATAGCGGCATTGAGAGAAGAGGAGGTGACAATAACCGGCAGCGGTACTCTTACGGACAGACCGATGGATATGGTTGAGAATGCCCTGAGGGCATTCGGTGCTGAGGTGAACAGCAACAAAGGGTATCTCCCTGTTGTTATCAGAGGTCCTCTGACCGGAGGGGTGGCTACCGTAGACGGCTCAATGAGCTCGCAGCAGATAAGCGGGCTGCTCTTTGCCCTGCCTGTTTTGCCGGTTAAATCGATTCTAAGGGTTGATTCGCCATCGAGCAGACCATATATAGATATTACTCTCGATATTCTGAAAGAGTTCGGGGTGGAGGTAGTCAACAATAATTATGTGGAGTTTGTGATAGAGGGTGGGCAGCGATTCAAACCCGTTGTATCTTCAGTTGAGGGCGACTGGAGTGGTGCTGCCTTCTTCCTTGTTATGGGGGCCGTTGGTGGCTCTGTTACTGTGCGGGGTCTTAACCCCGAATCGGTTCAGGGCGACAGGGCTATTTTGGATGCCCTGAGAGAGGCAGGGGCAGAGGTTGTGTGGGAGAGCAATGATGCTGTGAGGGTTGCGCGAAGAGATCTTGTACCATTCAAATTTGATATCTCCGGAACTCCCGATCTGGCCCCACCTCTGATACTGCTTGCCTCTGCCTGCAGAGGTAAAAGTGTGCTTTATGGTACCGGAAGACTAAAGATTAAAGAGAGCGACAGGGGTAGTAATCTTCGTGATAACTTCGGCCTTTTTAATGTAGAAATAGAGACATTCGACGACCATATTGAGATTACCGGAGGTACAGCTTACAGAGACTTTACCGGAGTGGTAAGTTCCTTCTCCGACCACCGTATGGCTATGGCTATGGCTGGGGCTTCACTGCTTACAACAACCCCTGTTATAGTTGACAATATTGCATGTATCGATAAATCGTACCCGGCATTTACGAAGCACTTCAAAATGGCAGGGGGAACCGTTTTCTCCGGGGACGGAAGCTAACAACAGAGAGATGAATTATTTTGGAAGGGTATTTCGCATAACACTTTTCGGAGAGTCTCACGGCCATTCGGTCGGTGTAGTTCTTGATGGTGTGCCCCCGGGCATTAAGGTTTCGGATGAGGAGCTCTCAGGAGAGCTGGAGCGGCGAAGGGCTGGAGCCCGGGGAACCACTCCACGAAAAGAGGATGATGCTCCGGAGTGGCTAAGTGGAATCTTTAAGGGTTGCACCACCGGTGCGCCGGTAACCGTTGTTACCAGAAACAGGAATATCAGGTCTGATGACTACTATGGTTTCAGGAATCAGCCCAGGCCTGGCCACGCAGACTTCAGCTCAATGGTGAAATTTGGAGGAAATACAGACTACAGGGGAGGAGGGCATTTTTCCGGAAGGCTCACCTGGGGGTTGGTGGTGGCCGGCTATTTTGCCAGGAAAATTGCAGGGCAGGTCAGTATAAATGCGTCTATTATATCGGCCGGCGGATCGCCCGATATCGATGCATCCGTAGAGAGGGCTGTTGAATCGGGTGATAGCATAGGAGCTATCATTGAGTGTGTCGCCTCTGATGTTCCGGCCGGACTTGGCGAGCCCTTCTTCTACTCTGCAGAATCGGCTCTTAGTTCACTTCTCTTCTCTATACCGGCCGTAAAGGGTGTTGAGTTCGGATCAGGGTTTGCTGCTGCGGGCATGACAGGTTCGCAACATAATGACCCTATAGTAGATGTTTCGGGTAAGACCCTTACCAACAATGCCGGAGGCATAAACGGTGGTATAACCAATGGTAATGACCTTGTTGTGCGAATTGCTGTGAAGCCTGCATCAAGCATTGCCTCTCTTCAAAAAAGTGTTGATCTCTCAAGTGGAGAGATCAGTGAACTCCGGATAGGGGGGAGGCATGACACCCTTATAGCGCTTCGCATGCCTGTAATTGTTGAGTCGGCAGTAGCTGCAGTTATCGCAGATCTTATTATGGTTGACAGGGCTATTCACTTTAAAGAGAGGGGTAAGGGATGAGGAGAAGGATATTGATTGCCGGTGCCGGCAGAATGGGAAGGTGGTTTATCACTTTACTATCAAATCGCCATGAAGTTGCAGTTATTGAACCACTGCCGGAGAGGAGGGAGTTTTCAGAAAAGGTGACAATTATAGACTCATATGGAGAGATTCGGAGCTTCTCACCATCTCTTGTTATAAATTGCGCAGGGCTCGAGATTACAGTAGACCTTTTCAGGGAGTTGGACCCTTTTCTGAAAGGCGATACGGTACTGTGTGACATAGCCTCCCTGAAGCGGGGGGTGGAGGAGTATTATCGTGAGTCTGGCAGAAGGTTTGTATCACTGCACCCAATGTTTGGACCCACCCTTGCGGATATGAGTAGCCTTCAAGGATATAATATGCTTATAGTTAATGGATCCGATAAAGAATATGCCAACTTTTTCAGAGAATGTTTCCGCCCCGCCGGACTTGCTATAAGTGAAGTAGATTTCAATAATCATGATGAGATAATGGCTTCTGCCCTCTCTGCACCCATGCTCTCCTCTATCGTTTTTGCGGCATCGCTCAATGGTCACGAAAGTGTACCGGGGGGCTCCTCTTACAGGAGTCAGAGAGAGCTGGCTATGAGGCTGCTCGACGGAGACAGCGAGATAATGAGCCTTCTTCTCACAAACATCTCTACAGTCGGCACAATCGATAAGATGATAGACTCACTAACCACAATCAGGGGGTTTGTTGATAAAGGAGATAAAGACTCTATCTACAGAGCTATAACAGAGCTTAGTTCCTCACTCCGATCGGGATGAGTGCTGCTTTACTCTTCTCTTATCACTTATTACAAGCACCCTTCTTGTGTCGCCCCCAATTTTGAACCGTTCATCGGTCCGGTCTCCTATTATACATACAATATCATCGTCGCTTATCAGTAGTTGTGCCCTCTTTTTATCGACGGCTGTGTACTTCCTGTCGGTAAAGAAGTCGCTTAGTTTCTTCCTGCCCTTCATGCCAAGCGGGTAGAAGTAATCTCCCTTTCTCCACCCCCTTACTGACAGCGGAAAGGTTATTTTCTCGAGCGCTATGTAGTTTGATCCGGGAGCGAACTCTATTGTGGTGTTGCTGTCTGTATCAACTATTGTAGCACTGCCTCTGGTAAATCCCTTGATGAGCTCATCTTTACTGTTAAAGATAAGCGTCTCTTCATCAATATCTTCGCTTACCGGCTCTATAATAAAATGGCTGCGATCTTTGAAGATGTTGTGTGATGATGTCGAAAGAACTGATCCGCTGGTAGAGATTGACATTCTTTTAATCTCCGGTATCATCGCACCTGTTACACCAAACTCTTTGAATATCATATAGAGAGATGTGTTTAGCGGAGTAAGGGCCATTGCCTGATTTATTGAGATAGTGTATCCCGTTTCGCTTTTCATCAGAAGGCTCTGGCGTATTGATGATGCGTAAGAGTCGCAAATAATATCTATCTCTCCCATTCTTGAAGTTACCTCTCCAAGGGTATCAATAACTGACGGATTTATCTCTTTCATTACCGGTATCAAAGAGTGCCTTATCCGGTTTCTGGTATACTTCTGCTCTCTGTTGGAGCTGTCTTCACGATAATCAATATTTTGCTCCTGAGCGTAGCGGGATATCTCATCGCGCGAAGCAAACAGCAGGGGTCGTATGAATCTTCCGGAAAGACTCCTTATCCCAGTCATTCCACTAATTCCGGTACCCCTTATAAGGTTAATCAGAAAGGTTTCAGCATTATCGTTTTTGTTGTGAGCCAGGGCAGTATAACTGAATCTGTGTCGGTTCATGAGCTCGCTGAACCACTCGACTCTAAGATCTCTGGCTGCCATCTGCAGTGATATTTTTCTCTCCCTGGCATATTCTGAGGTCTTAAAACTTTGAACAAAGAGCGGCATTTTCCATTTCGCTGCAAACTCTCTTATAAACAGTTCGTCCTGATCTGACTCACTACCCCTGAGTTGAAAGTTACAGTGAACAATCGAAAACTCTCTACCTGACTCCTGAAAGAGATGAGTCATCACCATCGAGTCTATGCCACCACTAACAGCGAGAAGTAACCTGCTCTCACTATCTAACTGTATCTCGCTTGTAAGATACTTTTCAAAACGATCTTGTAATCCGGGTAACATATCTGTTTATCCTCTTTTAACCCCCTGTTAATTGATTATCTGTATACTATTATGTCCGGAGCTCCCGGATCAAAGTTACGGGGATTTAATAGTTTTTCTCCCGATACGCTCAGCCTGTTTACTGATGAATGGTCAGGTATACTGGGATAGTATCCGAATCGTATCTGAAATGTGTTTATTGCAAGGCTCTCATTATGAAGCCTTATTCCTGCTCCTATAACCCCTACAGGTGATCCCCGGACCGGAACAAAACCGGTTCGTCCCAGTATGGCTATGTCAGAGAACGCGAACAGGGTTGTTTCGAAGCCATAGAGAGAGAGGGGGGAAAAAAAGACGGACTCAAGATTAATCACAGCCCTGTGACTTCCTGAGAGCGAGTCGTTACGGAAACCTGTAACCATATCACCCGTGCCTGCAGTAAGATGCTCATCGCTGTAACGGTTAAAACCTCTTGTGTATGATAGTCCTGCAAATGTTCTTATTCTCCAGTTGCCCGCGGCAACAAGGTCAGTGAAATAGCGCGATGTTACCTCTAACACTCCCTGCTCTGTACTACCCTGGTTTATAAATGCCCCTGCTGAAGCGGAAAGGTTTAGATAGCCCCTGCCATTTAAACTGCCTCCTGCAGAGAGAGATATCCCTGAATAGTACCTCTCCTTAAACTCATTCTCTTCCCACCCCCCTGTAAGAGATAGAAGCATGCCGAAGGGTATATCTTCGGTTCTGCCATAGTTGAAAATGTAGTTGCTCTTGAAGAAATCCTGTTTTGAGAAGGATAGTGAGGTCAGAAACAGTTTGTGTTTCTGCATTGAATAGAAGGTCTGGGGATCAATATCGGGTCTTTTGTAGACATTGTTATGAATATATCTCATACCCAGTATTACCCTCAGACTTCTCTCTCTGTCTACCAGAAATGATCTTGCCAGCCAGTAGTCCTGATATGAATACTCAAGTGGCTCCGGATCATCACCGGGAGACAGAGTGGCAGTTGATATGGTTTCAAAAAGAGAGACCGAACCTGCATACTCAGAATCTATTCCCGCAAAATCACGATAAAGATTAAATCCGTGCCTCCGTCCAACACCCGTAAAGTGGGCGAATAGTTCAAGATCTGAAAGTGTTCCTCCAATATTGTTTATAAGGTATCCTGCCCGGATTTCGGGCCTCTCTCCCTTTATGAAATTGGTAGTTACACCGATGCCTATCTCCTGGCCTAATCCACCCACATTCTTTTCAAACAGGTATATCTCCGCTTCACCCTCTTCTGTCTGCCTGTAGTCAGCTCCCATTGAGTAGTTGTCTCTTGTAATTACTGTTACATGAGCCTTGTTGTCGTTGTTAACCGATATCTCAATCAGGGCATCATGGAGAAATGGCACCCTCCGGAGAATCCTTTCTGAATCACGGATTGTGCGATCCGACAGGGTGTCGCCAACAGCGAAAAGGAGGTAGCTCCTTATGACTCCCTCGGCGGTATTGATGTGGGTGGTGTTAAGGAATCGCTCGGTAGCCCTTGAGGCAGTTAGCTCCGGATCACCTATCGATGTTCCGAAAGGGTCAAGTCTTACTATCTCTATTGAAGCTATCACCGGAGCATTACTGACCCTATAGGGTTCGATACTACAGGCGCTGTGAAGACCATATGCCGGGAGGGCATCCAAAAAAAGAGGAGCTACGGCCACGATGTAAAGGATAGCCAGTTTCTTGAACCCTCTTTTGTTGAATGGATATAGCATCCGGCAATACTCCCTGTTATGGTGCGTTTAGTACATCATCAGAGTTAAACTGAAACCCAAGTCGCTTGCCCGTTGCCATCCTGCCATGCTGTATCTTGGTTTCAGCCTGACCCACAGTGGCAATCTTTACTGAGTCATACGGGGGAACCAAAAGGTCAAACTCAAGGCTGTACTGAACTGCTGTGCAGATGATACGCCTCAGTGCGTTCGGGGAGATCTCTTCATTGCCAAAATTGGTAAAAAGAAGAGCCATCTGCCGTTTGCCTTCAACAAAATATTGCTTTTCGTGGTTTACGAATATCCTTGCAATAAGATAGCCCAGATCGTCATACCTGTTGTACTTAAAAGAGTCGGCAAGGAAGTTATATATGTTTATGACACCTGAGTAGGAGTTCATTTTATCTTGCTGCATATAGCTGGTTTTCCATGCGGGATGCTCCCTGTCGAACTGGAATATGTTGGTGTGCATGGTGAAGTAGAGAATGTCGCCTGCAACTTTCAACTGTGCGTCAAAACCGCTCCGGTCAGTATAGACCAGCTCAATACGGTTGTCGACCGGAGTTACCACATTGTTGATATCTCCCGCCAATTCCTTTAATATATCCTTTATGGTTCCGAAAACGGCGAAGGTGTTATCATACACCTTCTGCTTCAGGACAGACTTGTCGGTAAGGGTTTTTATTATGTTCTCCCTCTTCTCTTCTATCTCTTTTTTGTAGGTCATTACTTCTGTTTTTTGATTAAGTTGTAATGGTGAGCCCGGGCTGCAACGAAAATACAAAAAAAGCGACAGAATTCACACTGTCAACCTTATGCTGGCATGGAGGTGAAGAGTAATATGGCTGCTTCTAATAGGCCTTTGCAAACAGTACCCTTCCCTCTGAGTGGTTTCCGGTGAGGATGCATTTTCCCGCTTCACCTCTTTCGCCCTCCGGAATACACCTTACCGTTGCTTTTGTGAGCTGCTTGATACGCTCTTCGGTTTCGGCACTTCCATCAAAGTGAGCCATTGCAAATCCGCCCCTGTTTTCAATTATATCCCTGAACTGATCCCAGTTGTCGGGGTAGTGGGTGTTCTTCTCTCTCAGCTCCAGAGCCCTGTTGAACAGGTTTTGCTGTATCTCTTCCAGCAGGGAGGGAATGAGAGAGGGTAGCGAGTCTATGCCGACTGTCTCTTTGGTTAGAAGATCACGCCTTGCCACCTCTGCTGTATTGTTTATGAGATCACGCGGGCCAATGGCGATTCTGACAGGAACACCCTTCATCTCATAGTCGGCAAATTTAAACCCCGGTTTATGTGTGTCCCGGTCATCAACCTTTACAGAGAGCCCTGCCTTCTCCAGCTTCTCTCTCAGGCTGTTCAGGGTGGGCCTCATCTCTTCGATACCACTGTCTCCCTTGTATATAGGTATTATAACAACTTGTATAGGTGCTATTCTGGGTGGAAGAACAAGACCGTTGTCGTCAGAATGTGACATAATAAGAGCACCAATAAGCCTTGTCGAGACACCCCAGGAGGTTGCCCAGACATAATCGAGTTTTCCCGACTTGTCGGTAAATTTAACATCAAACGCCCTGGCAAAGTTCTGACCCAGGAAATGGCTTGTACCTGTCTGAAGCGCTTTACCGTCCTGCATATAGGCCTCAATGCTGTAGGTTTCAACAGCCCCGGCAAATCTTTCTGCTTCAGTTTTAACCCCCTTTATAACAGGGAGAGCCATCAGCTCTTCGGCGAAGTTGGCATAGAGATCTATAATTGTCCTGGTTTCAGTGATCGCCTCCTCTTCGGTAGCATGAGCGGTATGACCTTCCTGCCATAGAAACTCGGCAGTTCTGAGAAAAAGCCTGGTTCTCATCTCCCACCTGACAACATTTGCCCACTGATTTATCAAAATAGGCAGATCGCGGTAAGACTGTATCCAGTCACGGTAGGTGTTCCATATAATGGTCTCGGATGTTGGCCTTACAACCAGCTCTTCTTCCAGCTTTGCGGTGGGGTCAACAATAATACCCTTCCCGTCAGGATCGTTTTTCAACCTGTAGTGGGTTACTACGGCGCACTCTTTGGCAAAGCCCTCTACATGGGCAGCCTCCCTACTGAGAAACGATTTGGGTATAAAGATGGGGAAGTATGCATTTACATGCCCGGTTGCCTTGAATCGCTTATCGAGCTCGGCCTCTATTTTTTCCCAGATAGCGTAGCCGTAAGGCTTAATGACCATACAGCCTCTTACCGCTGAGTTCTCTGCGAGACCAGCTTTTATAACCAGATCGTTATACCATTGAGCATAGCTCTCTTCCCTGTTTGTTAAAAACTTCGCCATAGTATTTGGTACGGTATTTGATATTTCGGGTTTGAACGAACAGATTGCGCAAAAATAGCCAAAAACTCGCAATAAAAAAGAGAGGAGGCAGTCATGAAAGCTAACTACAGAACAGTCGCAACGGCAGCCCTGATAATAGCGGCAGCTACGATAGGAGCCCCGAAGGCTTATCCCGAAGCACACGGAGCCGTGCATGGTGGCACTACGGTGATTAATAACTACTATGTAAATGATTTCGGCTACCACTATGCGTCACGCATAAACAGGTTCCACAGGAGCCATGCAGCCTTCGAGTACTACTCTCCGGTATATACCGATGTTTTCTGGTATAACCACAACCCCTACTCATGGGGAATGACGATATATTGCGGCACTCCATTCATAGGAGCAGCTTTTTCATGGAGGCATCCGGTCTACTATCGCCCGGTAATATACCAGCCTGTATTCTGGGGCTACACGCCCATGTACTACAGTTACTGGGGCGGGCCTGTAATAATAAGAAACAGGGTAAGGTATGTATATCCTCGCTACTTCGGACCCAGGGTGATACACCATCACCACTACTATGGCAGCAATTTACGGGTCATTAATCATAATCACTACCACTATTACGGTAATACTGCCAGGGTTACAACAACCAGCTACAGGTATAGTAACGCAGCCAGATATCAGACAACTGCAAGTGCCAATACTGCAAGAAGGGCTTCAACGCCTACCATCACCAACACAGCGGTTCAGTCCGGACGGAGGGATGCTACCGCCAACACCGGAGGTGCAGTCAACAGCAGGGCTGTAGTTAGCGGAGAGAGCAGGAGAACAACATCCTCATCAACAGGCTCCGTTAACATGGCTGCAGGTCGCAGCAGTACCAATGTAAGCCGCAGCACTGGCACCACGGTAAATCGCAACACCGGTACGGTAAGCCGCAGCACCGGCACCACGGTAAATCGCAATACCGGTACGGTAAGCCGCAGCACAGGCACCACGGTAAATCGCAATACCGGTACGGTAAGCCGCAGCACAGGCACCACGGTAAATCGCAATACCGGTACGG
>SLNP01000126.1 GCA_007132995.1 Bacteroidales bacterium
GAGAGGGTTGTGGTTCTCTCTATTCCCGACTGGGGGGTAACGCCTTTTGCCGGGGGAAGGGAGAGGGATGCTATTGCCGGTGAGATTGATGCCTTTAACAGGGTGGCGGCCGGGGAGTCGGAGAGGAGGGGGATAACATTTTTCGATATTACACCAATATCGAGGAGGGCGGCTAATGATACAGGGCTGCTTGCCGATGACGGGCTGCACCCCTCTGGCTCTATGTATGCTCTCTGGGTGGAGAAGGTGCTGCCTGCTGTGATAGAGATGGTTGGCGGGTAACAGGGGAGTGTTATGGCTCAGGCTTCCTTTCGCTTTTTGCTTCCGGTAACCGGCTTGATGTCGAGTACCGGTGTTCCGTTTATTGCATCTAGACCCTTTACGGTTAAGATGTTCTGTTCAACATGGAGAAGCTCTACCACCGTAAGCCCTATGGCGTTGGGCCTTCTGGGTGAGCAGCAGGCGAAAACACCCCTGAAATCGCCCGAGCGGGTGGTTGTCTGCAGCTCATATCCTGATGAGCGGTGAAACTGCCAGATGATGTAGAGCTCTCTGTAGTTTTCAATCTTCAGGAGGCCGTCGGCAAATTTTTCGCTGACCTCAATGAGGGAAGTTTCGCTCATCATCTCATCTGTTTTGAGCGGATCAGGATCTTTCCAGCGATTTTTTACGATGCCTATTGGTTCCACCATTAACATTCAGAGAGAACTCTATTGGATAAATATGCCTTCGCCGGGACCGATGGGTATGTTGAGCCAGAACCATGCGAAGAGTAGTATAACCCACATAATGAAGAGTATAGCGGCGTAAGGTATCAGCATTGATAGTATGGTGCCGATGCCGACATTTTTGTCGTACTTTCTGATCCACCCGATAAGAAGCGGGAAGTAGGGGTAGAGCGGACTGATGCAGTTGGTTATTGAGTCGCCGATTCTGTACATGAGCTGTACGAATGCGGGATTGTAGTTGATCTGCGCCAGCATCGGGATGAAGATGGGTGCGAAAATGGCCCATTTGGCCGAACCGCTTCCCATAAATATGTTGATAACCGCTATAATTGCTATAAAGAGCACAAACATAAAGGGGCCGGTGAGGCCGGTGGCTTGCAGGAATTCCGCTCCGTTTATTGCAAGTATGGTGTCCAGGCGGCTCCAGCTGAAGAGGTTTACGAACTGGGCAACCACAAGCATAAGCACTATGTAGCCGGACAGATCTTTCATGCCGGCCTCCATGAGCTTGAGCGCATCGTCTGGCCTCTTTATTGAACCTGTCACCTTGCCGTATATGTATCCGGGAATGGCAAAGAAGAAGAAGAGTATCGGAACCAGCCCCCTGAGGAATGGCGAGGGTACCAGCGATCCATCTTCCTGGTTTCTGAGTGGCGCCGACTCGGGCAGTACAAGAATAGATATCAATACAAGAAAGGCGAGTAGCCCTATGCCGGCCCTTTTGAGGCCTCTCTTTTCAATGTGGGTGAGGGAGGGTGCCTCTCCGAACGACCCGACACCTTCTTCACCGATGCTCAACCCCCTGCATTTGGGCAGGGTGAAGCGCGACACAATGAAGGCTCCGACCAGTCCGAGGAAGATGGTTGAGGCTATCATAAAAAACCAGTTAGCGGTGGCACTGACCTCTGCAGACGGATCTACCTGCTGAATGATCTCGGTACTTATTCCGGCAAGAAGAACATCGGTTCCCGCTATAAGCAGGTTGGCCGTAAACCCTGCTGTGGCTCCCGCGTATCCTGCTACGAGCCCGGCAATGGGGTGGAGGCCCATCTGCATAAATATCAATGCTGCTATCGGTGGAACCACAACCACCCCGGCATCAGAACCGATATTACCGCATGCTCCAAGTATGAATATGAAGGGTAGTACTATTTTGCGGGGCACGGCGAAGGCCATGGTGCGGAGGATGAGGGTCAGCAGGCCGCTCTTCTCTGCTACCGATACACCCATGAGCATAACCAGTACCAGGCCGAAGGGGGCAAAGTGTGCGTAATTGGTTACCATCTCTTCGAGGAACCTTCTGAGACCCTCGCCAGAGAGGAGGTTTACCGGCTCTACGACCTCTCCCGAACCGGGATCTGTCGCGCTTATACCTGCCAGAGAAGAGAGTAGGCTTACTACCAGTATTATGCCTATTATCCAGATGAAGAGCCAGAAGGGGTGTGGCAGCTTGTTGCCCATAACCTCTATCCAGTGTAGTATTCCGCCCCCTTTTACAGGCTTAACTCCCTCTTCTTGTGTTGCTTTTTCGTTATTGCCCATAGCGCTTGCCAGACTTTTGTTTACCAGTGGCAAAAATGTGAAAAATGGATGGAAAATCAATCACCGGTGTAAAAAAAGAGAGAGATGGTGGTTGAGGGGAAGAGTGCGGAACAGGATATCAGAGGTATCTCTCTGCTATGGCAAGAAGCACCTGCTCTTCTACAGGCCTCTCAATAAAATCATCGAAGAGTGATGATATGTCGGGCGGCAGGCTCTCCCGGTTGTCGGCAGCCAGTGCTACTACAGGTGTTCCCCGGCGAAATTCCCTTATAAGCCGGGCAGCTGTGGTGCCATCGCCCTTCGACAGTCCGGGGTCTATAATTATAAGGTCTACCCTCTGGTTATTACGACAGGCATCGATAGCCTCTCTGGTACCGGATACCAATATCACCTCTGCACCCTTGCCGCCCAGTATTGAGGCAAGCATCTCCCTGCTCTCAGTATCGGCATCAGCCACCAGCACCCTTTTTGACGAGTAGCGACCAGCCTCTTCCGCTGCCATATCGAGGGGGGGGCTCTGTAAGAGCTGTCCGGGGGTAACTCTCTCTGTTTTGAAGGGGTAGCAGAAGGGTGAATGTTGACCCTCTGTTGGGTTCAGATACCAGGGTGATGTCACCCCCAAGCATTCTGGCGTAAGCGAGAGAGATGGCAAGACCCAGTCCGTTGCCACCCGGGGTGCTGCTGATATCTGTTTCCAGCTGCCTGA